>CACZPA010000192.1 GCA_902782895.1 uncultured Eubacteriales bacterium | reverse complement strand
CTTCATCAGTTCATCATGCGTGCCCTCGCCGACGATCCTGCCCTCATCCAGAACGATGATCTTGTCCGCGTCACGGATCGTACCGATTCGCTGCGCGACGATCAACGTCGTAACGCCAGCTGTTTCTTTCTTCAGGCGGGCCCGCAGCAGACGGTCCGTCTTATAGTCCAGCGCCGAGAAGGTATCGTCAAAGATATAGATCTCCGGTCTGCGGAAAATGGATCTCGCGATGCTGAGACGCTGCTTCTGTCCACCGGAAACGTTGGTGCCTCCGCGTGTGATATCCGCGTCATAACCGCCGCGCATCGCTTTGACAAAGTCCTCTGCCTGCGCGATGCTGACAGCCTTTTCGATCTCGGCCTGCGCGGACTCCTCGCTCTCGTCCATATCTTTGTACTCGCCGTATTTCAGATTACTCGTAACCGTACCGGTGAAAAGCACGGCCCTCTGCGGCGCGTAGCCGATCTTCTTGCGCAGCGCGGTCTGATCGTACTCTTTAACATTGCGTCCGTCGACCAACACCTCTCCCTTGCCGGCGTCATAGAAACGCGGTACCAGGTTGACAAGCGAAGTCTTGCCGCTGCCGGTCGCGCCGATAAACGCAACCGTCTCGCCTTTTTTCGCCGTGAAGGAAATGTCCCTCAGGATATCGTCCTCGGCAGCCGGATAGCGGAAGCTGACGTTGCGGAACTCGACTGTCCCCTCCTGTCCGGCGACGCCTTCCGTCTCCGGCCCGTCCTTAATGGAAGGATCGGTATCGAGGATCTCGTTGATACGCTCCGCGCTGACGGTCGCACGCGGCAGCATGTTAAAGATCATGTTCAGACTCATGAACGAGCCGAGCACGCGGGCCGCGTAGGTAGAGAAAACAACCATCTCGGAGAACGTCACGAGCGCGTCACCCGTTCCGATCTGGGAAGCGATGATATACGCGCCGACGCAGTAGATTCCGACCGTCAGTCCGTTATTGGTAAACCGCATGACGGGACGCATCAGATTCATTGCACGGCGTGCCTGCAGCGCGTTGTCCGTCAGGATATCATTGGCCTCGGAGAATTTATCCTGCATATATCCTTCCGCATTGTAGGCGCGCACGACACGGATACCGGTCAGGTTCTCTCTGGTGACCTGGTTCAGATTATCTGTCAGCAGCTGCATGCGGCGGAATCGCGGATGCGCGTACTTGATCAGATAGATGACGACCATCAGCACCATCACAACTCCTGCGCCGAGCAGCGAAGTCCACTGCCAGCTCTTGCCCCAGATCTTGATCATGGCGATCGTCACGGTGATCGGTGTATTGATGATCATCCTAAGGCCCCGGGACATAAAGTTCTGGATCTGCGTGACATCATTGGTGGACCGTGTGATCAGCGACGCTGTCGAGAAACGGTCGATCTCTTCCAGAGAGAAATTCTCCACCGCGTTAAAGATATCGCTGCGCAGATCTCTGGAGAAAAGCGCCGCCAGCCTCGCGCTGACAAATCCGGACAGCAGGCTGAGTCCCATCTCGAGGACCGCGCACAACAGCATCATGATGCCGGCGCGCCAGATCTCGTTCATCGGCGATCCTTCTGTCTTAACAAGAATCGTGATCGTGGTCATGTAGTCCGGAATCCGCAGATCGACCCAGACCTGCGCGATGACGACCAGGATACTGAGCAGAAGCAGCGTCCAGGTGTCTTTCCGCATGTGTTTGAAAATCTTAAGCATCTTCTTCCTCCAGTGAATCCCAGATTTTGACGAGCAGTTCGGACAGGGTCTGTTTCTCCTCTTCATTCAGAACGGCAAAGAAACGGCCTGCAATCTCTTTACGGATCTTCTCGATCCGGCGGCTGCATTTGCGGCCCTCCGGAGTAATGCTGACGAGCTGTTCCCTCTTGTCGTTGACGCCGCGCGTACGCGTAATATAGCCCGCCTCCTCCAGCTTCACGAGGATGCCTGTCAGAGACTGCGGCCGGATCTCCAGACGCTCCGCGAGCTCCTTCTGCGGCATCTCTCCATGGTCTGCCAGATTGCGCAGCAGGCGTCCACTGCCATGGATCGCCTGATTCTCGCTGGACTCCGCGGCACCGTGGCGAATCCGCTTATAGGCCCGGTTGATCCGCAGGATCTCAAAAAGCAGTTCCATGTCGTTAATCGGTTTCTTCTCCATATTACTCACTCCTTCATATTATCAGTGTCCTTAAAAATAAGAAGACTGATATTAAGATATCTGATTAACACGTTATTATTATAAACGCGCCTGCCCCTGTCTGTCAATATATTTTCGTAAAAAAAGACGGCTGCGTTTCCGCAGCCGCCGCAGCGTCTCAGGTTTCCGTCTTTGCGTTACTTGCTGTCAGCCTTGTAATTACCCAGGGTAATCTCGCCCGGCGCGAAATTCTCTACGCTCACGGTCTTCTTGTAGAAATGCGTCGCGTTCTTCAGAATCCCGTCAAAAGTATAGAAATCGTCGTCTTCCGCGATTGGCATCTGCACATACTCATGGCGGCAACCGGCCTTATAGATCGCCGTAATCAGCATAACCGTCCTGCGGCCGTCGATTCCCGTGATCATCGGACGCGTCCCCGTCTCGAGCGCGTGCATGTAATCGTCGATTTCACCGGCATGACCCTCATACGGCAGATCCGGGATGGAATCATAGTATTCCTGGATCCGCCGGATAAGCTCCTGATTGCCGCCCTGAACCGGAAATCCGTTAGGCATCGTTACTTCCGCCTTGACGTCCCAGGGCACAGAGATCTTCGCCTTCTCGCACTGCAGCACGATCCCCTGCTCCTCGCCGTGATGAACGACTGAGCTCGTAACCTCCGCAAGGCTGCCGTCCGGGTACTTCAGCACCGCCAGCGACAGATCTTCGCACTCGGAATTGTCATGCATCTTGTTCGCCAGAATCGCTACGACCTCGTCCGGCAGACAGCCTTCCATCCAGTTGATCATATCGATATGATGCACCGCATGGTTCAGCGTCGGCCCGCCGCCCTCCTTCTCCCAGGTGCCGCGCCACCACAGATCGTAATAGCAATGGCCTCTCCACCAAAGAGAATTGACGTGGGCACAGACGATTTTGCCGGCCAGACCGCTGTCCAGAACCTTCTTCAGCTTATAGACCGAATTGCGGAAACGGTTCTGCGCGATGCAGCCCATCAGGACACCGTTGCGCCGCTCCGCTTCCAGCATCGCGTCACACTCCGCAAGGCTGGCCGCCATCGGCTTCTCGACCAGGACATTCACGCCCGCGTCCATCGCGTGGATCGCGATTTCCGCATGAACATACGGCGGCGTGCAGACGTGAACAACGTCGATCGGGACACTGCTTGCCAGCATTTTCATATGGTCGTCAAAAACAGTTGCTTCCTTCAGGCCGTACTTTTCTTTAGCCGCCTCCGCTTTCTCCGGATAGATGTCGCATAGAGCCACAATTCTGGCGCGGTCCGGGAACTGCAGCAGGCTCGAAATGTGCGCATTGGAAATGTTTCCGACGCCGACGATCGCTACGTTTAACATAGCCGGCTTGTGCTCAGGCAAGCTTTGCCGCCTGCATCTGAGCCTTTACACAAAGCTCCGCAGCCTTAAAGACATGCTCCTGTGTCATCGCGTTCTCGGTGCGGTTGATGCAGTCGAGGATCAGCTGGCCGAAGAAAGGATATCCGACCTTGCCGGTGACCTCGAAATGCTTTTCTCCGTCTTTGTTGACCAGGAAAACATGGTTGCCCGTTGTGCTCTCCGTCGCGACGTTGATGTATTTGCGCAGCTCAATGTAGCCTTCTGTCCCCAGAATGAACGTGCGGCCGTCACCCCAGGTCCGCAGGCCGTCCGGCGTGAACCAGTCCACGCGGAAATACATGCTGGCGCCGTTGTCTCCGACAAGCATGCAGTCGCCGAAATCGTCGAACTCCGGATACTGCGGATGCGCGTAGTTTGCGATCTGGCTTCTGACAATCGTCGCATCCTCAACTCTTGCATAGTGCAGGAACTGCTCGATCTGATGGCTTCCGATGTCACAGAGGATTCCGGCGTAACCGTCTCTCTTATAAAACCAGTCCGGTCGGGTACCGGGGCTCTCACGGTGCGGCCCCATGCCGATGACCTGGATCACCTTGCCGATCGCGCCTTGATCAATCAGCTGTCCGGCGAAGACCGCCGCCTCTACATGCAGTCTTTCGCTGAAGTAGCACATGTACTTGCGTCCGGTCTCCTTGACCGCCGCCTTGGCCGCATTCAGCTGCTCCAGGCTCGTCAGCGGAGTCTTGTCCGTGAAATAATCCTTGCCGGCCGCCATTGCCCGCAGTCCAAGCGCGCATCGCGTGGTGGGAACAGCCGCGCCGCAGATCAGCTTGACCTCCGGGTCCGCCATGACCTGCTCTTCACTCTCCGCCGCCTTGACCCCGGGGAACATCTTACAGAACGCTTCGACTTTCTTCGGATCCGGGTCGTAAACCCACTTCAGCGTGGCGCCCGCGTCCGTCAGTGCCCTGCACATTCCGTTGATATGTCCATGATCCAGCGCAACGGCCGCGATCACAAACTCACCCGGCTTAACGACCGGCGCCGCCTTACCTTCCGGTACATAATTCATTCCGTCTCCCTGCATAATATGACCTCCTTTAAGAATTCTGTCTTTATCAGCCGCGTCCGGAGCTTTTCAGGATCCGGACAAGCTGTTCAAACTCTTCTCTGCGGACGCAATAGGCCGGATCGTCTGCCTCAAGGGCTGCCAGCACTTTATCCGCATCCTGCCACTGCACGCATTCGACTTCACACGGCTCCGGATGGAAAAAGCTTTCCGGCTCGTCGATTTCCACAATATACACATGGTCGATTTCATTGTCATGGAATGGTTTCCCGTGGAAATTTTCTGTATATTCGACTCTTTGCGTGAAGATATAGGACGGCTTGGCGCCGGTCACGCCGAGCTCCTCCTGCAGCTCGCGAAGCGCTGCCCGGTCAAAATCCTCTCCGGCGTCCAGATGTCCCGCCGCGGAAGTGTCCCAGCAGGACGGAAACGAATCCTTGTCCGCGCTTCTTTTCTGCATCAGGACCTGCAGGCCTTCCGCCATATGCCGTATCACGAATACATGGCTTGCGCCATGCAGATCTCCGTCCCTGTGTACAAGTCCGCGCGCTTTGGTCTGCCCGGTTCTGGAGCCGTCTTCGTTCAGAACATCAAATAATTCCTCTTCTGTATATGCCATCGTTGCTTTCTTCCTCTTCGCAATTAACTGTCTGCCTCTATTATAATGAAAAACCGCCGTCTTCGCAATCCCTGTTTGTGCAGCGTCACATATTTTTATTGAGACCGGACGGCCGCCGTGGTATAATCATCTCAGCAAATCGAATTGAAAAGGAGAAACCGCAATGGAACTGATTCAGAGTTTTTCGGTAGATCATATGCACCTCGAGCCCGGCACTTTCCTGAGCAGAGTTGATCGTTTAGGTAATTATTCCGTAACGACCTATGATATTCGCCTCAAAAGGCCAAACAGAGAGCCGGTCATCGATGTCGCGGCTATGCATTCGCTGGAGCATATTATTGCAACTTATCTTCGGAACGATCCCGAGTGGAAGGATGAAGTTATCTATTGGGGGCCGATGGGATGTCTCACGGGTTTTTATCTCATTCTGAAGGGCAGCCGCGCGCCACAGGAGCTTTATGAGCTGATGCTGAAGGCCTTCCGGGCTGTCGGCGATGCGCAGGAAGTCCCCGGTACGGCTCCCGCGAACTGTGGACACTACCTGATGCATAATCTTGCAATGGCAAAATGGTATGCACGGGAATTTGTAACTTACCTGGAAGCAAACGCTGATAACAGCAGTATTTTTGAATATCCGCAGGCCGAACGGCTGGTGACGGATGCCGGACAGCATTTTTACGATTCGTAAGAGGTCTGTCCCGGCCGCGTTTTTAGTGGAGACGGATCTAAAGGAGCCAAAATGGATTTTATTACATTGCGGGAGAACCCCGAACTCATCGCTCAGGCCGCCGAATGGTTTCATAGTAAATGGGGTGTTCCAGAAGAGGCATATTTGTCCTGTATGGACTCCTACCTGAAGAAAGAGACGGAATACGGATGGTACCTTTGTCTCGATGGGGACAGTATTGTCGGTGGATTAGGCGTGATCGAGAATGATTTTCATGACAGAAAGGACCTTGCTCCGAACATCTGCGCGGTCTATACAGAAGAAAGCCACCGCTGCCAAGGCATAGCCGGCCGTTTGCTCAACATGGCCGTCTCCGACCTGAAACGCAAAGGCATCTCGCCGGTTTATCTTGTGACCGATCACACTGGATTCTACGAACGCTACGGCTGGGAATTCCTGTGCATGGTACAAGGCGACGGCGAACCCGAGATGACAAGAATGTACATTCACCGGTAGATTCTGTTGGTTAAGCCAGTTTCGCCCTCAGCCGATCTCGGCCTCTGCCGATCTCGGCCTCTGCCGATTTCGGCCTCTGCCGATTTTGGCCTCTGCCGGTTTCAACCTATGCTAATCTAACTTCTGCCAATTTCAATCCTCGCCTACCTCCATCGACCTCTAACCTAACGTGTCAGCTTTTGTTCGAAAAACGACGATTCTTCAACAAAAGCTGATATTTTTATGTGGCAGTTTCCAGCAAGTATCCGCTGTCGTCAGTTTTTTTGCAGAATTGTATCTTTTGCTTGCAGACTCCTTCATGATAGTGTCAGCTTCCGCTTCAAAAGGCGTGGTTTCTGATGAAAAGCTGACATATACAGATGTGTTTGCTTGGATACATATTTTGAAGACTTGTTTGGAAACAGAAAAATATAGATTCCAGGCTTCGTGTCTTTCGTGTTTTTTGTGTCAGCAAATGATTAAAACTATTAGAAAATCGATCATTTGCTGACATTTTTATGAAGCGAGTCTAAAGCAGGAGTATTAATCTTCAAGAATTTGAAGGATCAAGATGCCTGCAATGCAAAAGATCAGACAGAATAGTTGGTTTTTGATACAACAAAAACACTGACCACGGGATTTGCAGGATTCTATTCAGAAAACACCACGTGCGTGGAGCATCTGTTCAATTTCCACCAGGTCTATGCGGCGGCCATGCGTTTTGCTGAGCAGCAGATCCGTCCCGTCCTTTATGTTATTGTCCCGATATCGAGCATGCTTCCAGTTCCAGTCATCCACATATTTCGAGTCGTAGAGCTTGCCAAGATGCTCGTGATAAACCGTCCGGCCGTCCACAATATACTTGAAGTCCGGGTGTAAGACCTGTCCCCCGATTACCGTCGGCTCACCATATACGAATTTGACGCGATGCTTATGCAGCATCTCGACAATGGCGACCTCGCCAGTTGAATTCACATATATTTTATTCGTATAGAAAATGTAATTCTCCGGGAAAGGGCGCGTAATAACAGCCTGTTTGGCCGCCAACCGACGGCGATACCCTTTCAGGTGCCGGGTGATGCGCCGGATACGAGTCAAAGCCGCCCGAATCAGTTTTTTGCTGCGAAGCAAGCTGATCTGGTTCGCGTTGCGCTTCAGAGAGAGATATTCTTCATGCCGGCGGCCCTGAACCGTTGTTTGAACACTGTAATACTCCTTCGTCCCGCGGCGGCGCACAAGAAGTGTCCCCTCCGGCAAAAGAGGCAGCTCAAACAGCAGTCTCGCATGCAGCGTAACCAGCTTCTCTATCGAAAAATCCTCGATTTCAAGCGCCGGATCCGGCACGTAAAGCTTCGACAATTTATAAAATTCTTTATCAAAAGGATCATCAATCATCCATCAGCACCTCCTCAAAAAAACAAAGCAACTCGAAGAATCGCTTTACTTTTATTATCACACGTTTTTTGAGTTTGGCTGGTTTTTCTGCAAATTCATGTGCTATAATAAAGAAAAAGATTGTCGGAAAGGAACCATTATGAAAACCTACGAGCTTTCTCACCGTCTGTACTATAATCAGCCGGCCGCGCACTGGGAGGAAGCACTCCCTCTCGGCAGCGGCCGTCTGGGAGCTATGATCTGGGGAAACCCTGACCATGACACAATTCCGCTCAATGAGGACACTTTCTGGTCCGGTTATCCACACGATACAGGGACAGATGTAGCACCGGAAACGATCCAGAAGGTACGCGAACTCATCCGAGGCGGCCAGGTCCCTGAAGCTGCCCACATCATTGAAACAAAAATGCTTGGCGATTTTACACAGTCCTACCTGCCGATCGGTGACCTGATTACAGAGTTTCCTGACACGGTTGGCGAGTCCGTCACCGAGTCAGTCACTAAATCTGTCCCCACATCTGTCGCCAAATCCGTCGCAACATCTGTCACTAAATCCGTTCCCAAATCCGTCCCCGAAACTGTTACCGACTACATTCGGGATCTGGATCTGCGGACCGCAAAAGCCGGCGTCTCTTTCGTAAAAAACGGCATCCGCTACACGCGCGAGTATTTCGCGACGGCTGCTGATCAGGGGATCATCGCCCATTTTACAGCAGACAAAGCTGCCAGCATCAATCTGAATCTGTCCTTTGCGTCCCCTCTGCGCCATTCCGTTTCTGTATCGGAGGGCTGCCTTGTGGCTAGCCTTCAGGCTCCAGCACAGGTCGACCCACATTATGTCAAAGACGGAGCTGATCCTGTTCAGTATGAAGTCGGCAGCCACAAAGGTATGCGCGCCTGCATGGTGGTCCGCCCGATCCTCACAGGCGGCATTCTCTCAGACGGCACCATTGCAGGCAGCGACATCGCAGACAACACTCTTTCAGACGGCACCATTGTAGGCGGCGACATCGCAGGCACTCCAAACGCCCTTGAAATCCGCAATGCGGACAGTGTAACGCTTCTGATCGCGATTCGAACAAGTTTTGCCGGAGCAGACAAAGATCCTGACGCGGAGGGTCTTGACGAAACGGCTTTATGTAAAGCAGATCTGTCCCGGCTCGCCGCACTCTGCAAGGAAGGCGGCTACGAGGGCCTGTTCCGTCGCCATCTTGCCGAATACACGCCCTATTACAACGCGTCAGAACTGTCCCTGGAAGCAGAAACAGACGACATCCCGACCGATAAGCGCCTCCGGCTTTTTGCCGAGACACAGGATGACCCCGTCTTGTACTCGCTCCTCTACCATTATGGCCGCTATCTGCTGATCGCGTCGTCCCGACCCGGGACGGCCGCCGCGAACCTGCAGGGCATCTGGAACAAGGATCCTGTCCCTGTCTGGAGCAGCAACTATACAATCAACATCAATACAGAAATGAATTACTGGCCGGCCGAAATCTGCGGATTGCCCGAGATGGCCGATCCGCTTTTCCGTCTGGTCGATCTGCTCGTTCAGAACGGCGCGAAAACAGCGGCTCGTGAATACCACGCGCGCGGAAGCGTTTCGCACCACAACGCCGACATCTGGGGACTGACAAATCCTGTCGGCCGCAGCCGCAACGGCTTCAGTTTCGCCTACTGGAACGTTTCGCTCGGATGGCTGTCCCGTCACCTTTGGGATCATTATCTGTATTCCGACGATGTTAAATTCCTGCGGGACCGCGCGTATCCCGTCCTCGCCGCCTGCGCGGTTTATTTTCTCGACATGCTGCAGCAAAACAGCGAGGGACACTTCATCCTCACTCCGTCTGCGTCCCCGGAAAACACCTATATTCTGAACGGAACAATCTGCAAAATCGCGCAGGAGGCCACGATGAGCCAGGCGATTTGCCGGGAAGTCTTCACGCATGTGCTGGCTGCTGTTGATATGCTGGCCACCGCGGATCTGCTGTCAGCGGACGGCACCACCCTACCGGGGACAGAACTCCAGCCGCAAGACCTAGCCCGCATTCGTGAAATCCTGCCGCAGCTGCAGGCCGAGCGGATCGGCAGCAAAGGCCAGCTCCTCGAATGGGAAAGCGAATTTGAAGAGCAGGATCCGCATCACCGTCACGTGTCCCATCTGTACGGGCTGCATCCGGCGCATCAGATCACACCTTCCGCGACGCCGGAGCTCGCCGACGCCTGCCGCCGCAGCCTGGAAATCCGTGGTGATGACGGCACGGGCTGGAGCCTCGGCTGGAAAATCAACATGTGGGCCCGTCTGTGGGATGGCGACCACGCGCTTCGTCTGCTGCGCCGCCAGCTGCGCCTCGTCCCGGCCGGCCGCGAAGTCCGGCTCACCGGTGGCGGCACCTATCCGAATCTTTTCGACGCGCATCCGCCGTTCCAGATCGATGGGAATTTCGGCACCTGCGCCGGCATCGCGGAAATGCTTCTGCAGGCCGATGAAAACAGCAATGTCTATCTGCTGCCGGCTCTTCCTTCGGATCCCGCCTGGGCTGACGGTTCCGTCCACGGTCTGCGCGCGCCGCACGGCCTGACGATCGATCTGCAATGGCGCGATCATCAGCTCGTCAAAGCAAACATCCACGCGGATCACGACGTCGCGGCGCCCATCGTCTTCCACTACAAAGAAAAAGTCCTCCAACAGGATGTTGCCTGTGGGGACAGTTCTCCGGTCTTTTGATCCGCCAGATTGTTTGGTTAATAAAAGAGCTAACTCCTTTCCTTCTGGAAATCAGTTAGCTCTTGTTTTTTTGAATAATGCCAAAACACAGCCCGATTTCAGGATGCCTTGGGACAATCACGTGTATAAAAAAAGGCGTATAGGATCAGATTATCTCTGGGAAACGGTGAACAGCGAATAGAAATACCCCTTCTGTACCATCAGTTCTCCGAAGGTCCCCTGCTCCGAAACCGCGCCGTTTTTCAATGCGAAAAGACCGGTGCAGCGGCGCAGGATGTTTTCATCCAGATCGTGGGCAACGATGACACGGGTGTAGCCGTCCAGCCTCAGAATCGCGTCCAGCACCTCGAAGGAGGTCTCCGTGTCCAGGCTTGCCGTGGCCTCGTCCACGAAGAGTACAGGCGTCTTGCGCAGCAGCGCGCGGGCGATGGAGATCCGCTGCCGCTCACCGCCGGAGAGCCCGGAGCCGTTTTCGCCACAAAGATAGTCCGCACCTTTTTCGTCGATGAGTTTTTTCAACCCGGACAGGCACACGGCGCGGGCGATTTCTTCCTCTGGAAACTCGGAGAACATGGTGATATTGTCCCGAATCGTGCTGTTAAAGACGAACACGTTCTGCTGGATAATGGACACGAGATCATAGAGGGAGCTTGTTGAGACAGATTTGAGCTCCTTGCCGTCGTAGAGGATCTGCCCCTGATAGTCGCGGTTGGAGGCCATGAGCAGGTTCAGGATCGTCGATTTGCCGCTGCCGGAGGCACCCACCAGGACGTAGCAGCCTCCCGCCTGCATATCCAGATCGACGTCATGCAGAACCGTCTTGCCCTCCTCATAGGCGAAGCTGAGATCCCGCAGCTCAATGCCCTTTGTGAGCTGCGGCGCGATGGGCTCACCCTCGTCGGGGACATTCTGATTCAGCGCTTCCGCAAGCTTGTCGATCAGGCCGAGCGCAGACTTTTTCCCGGCATAATAGGTCGGGAAGACCTGGATCGGCGCCAGAACGAAGTTCAGAAGCTGCACGAAGACGATGGCGGTACCGGCGGTGATGCCGCCTCTGCCGGAGAGAGCCAGGGTCGCCGCGACGAAGAACACGCCGAATTGCAGGACACCGCCTGCGAACCCCGAGGCATAGATGACGTGGAGCTTGATCTTCTCCCGGGTTTTCGCCGCGTCGGCAACGCTGTTGTTGCTCTCGTTGTGGATAGCGGAGATGCTTTTTTCAGCCTTGAAGCTCTTGACCACCGCAAAACCGGAGAGCACGTCCTTGAGCATGCCCGTGTAGCGCTCCTTCCGGTCGGAAACGGCCTTTTCTGCCACGGCCGCCTTGTTGCCGAGGAGGACCGAGACGACAACGGGCAGCAGGGAAAAGCCGACGGCGACCAAGGTCAGCAAAGGACTGTACCACAGCATCATCCCTAACGCGCCGATGAAAGTGATACCGACCTGAACGGTGTTCTGCAGCATCCGTATGTAGTCCTGCTCGATGGTGTTCGCGTCGTTGGACAGGGCGGAAAGATAAAGCGCACTGTTCTCGCCGGAGAAAGCCTGAATTCCTTTTTCCAACAGCCGTTCAAAGACATATTTGCGGTATTGCCGCATGGCCTTTGCGCGGAACTCGGACAAGAATACCTTGTCCAGCACCCAGGCCAGCAATAATAACGCGAAGCCGACGCCCGCCACAAGAAGCATCGTACCAATGCTGTTGGCCGCGTCGCCGGAGATCAGATCGGAGATCCCCTTGATGGTCCAGGAGATCACGAGCTCCGACGCGCTGGCGAGAAAGGCTGCGATCACTGTCATCGTCAGATTGACTCTGTTCTTCCGGAACAGTTCTTTGAGGAATGGGCGGCGCAGCGCCTGGATTTCTTTTTTCGTCATGATAGCACGTCTCCTCTTTTTCCTTTGATCATTCTTCCGTTACCGCGCTCCAAAGAGCGGTAAACTCCTCATTTTCAAACTGGTTTACCGCGTTACGGACGCCGTCCATTGCTGTCGCTCCCAGATCATCATGGGCGCTGGCGCCTTCAACGCGGCTGACAAAGCGGATGTCGCTTTCATCATAGCTGGGAGAGGCATCATAAAATGTGGCAAGCTCTCTGGCTTTTATCAAGGTTACGTGTGCTTCGCTATCCTGTCCCTGAAGGAACTGCGATCCGGCAAGGACAGCAAGCAGCGCGGCGCATATTTTGTCGAAGAAATTCGGCTTATCCGCTTCCCGCAGCCCCAAAAGGATCTGTGTTCCCCAGTCCAAAATTGCCTGCAGGGAAGCATAATCACCGCAGTAATAATATACGTTTGCGTAACCGTTGATCGTGATGATAAGGTCGGAGATTCTCTTCAAAAGAGCCTCTGACAGAAACTTCTGTGCCTCCTCTATATGATTATTCTGAGCCAGAGTATTTCCGATCTCATGGCTGTACTGTCCGCCGGCGTTATGGGCTTTTAAGAGCTCTATACCCTTGTCCGTTTCATCCAGTCCCAGATATGTTTCTGCGATCCTCCCATAGATCGTTTCCTCACTGATCTGCGGATCTTTGTTTTGCGGTAACAGCAGGAGAGATTGTTCCAGAAGCTCCAGCGCACGGCGATACAAGGCCTTGTCTCCGCTTTCAGCACCGAACGCGCTGTACAGCGCGGCGCTAGCGTTGACGATCTGGAAGGAGTGGGGATACTTCACCAGTGCCTTTTCCGCCTCCGCAAGCCCGTCCCAATCCTTATTACGGCGGTATTCCTGTAAACGTTTTACCGTCGCCTCCAGACGGTTGTCCTTTATCTCATAGCCGAGCAATACGTCCACGGAGATATCGAAAAAGTCTGCCATCTGGATGATCAGTTCCAGCTCCGGGCTCGACAGCTTCGCCTCCCACTTATATACCGCGCCTGCCGTCACCCCCAGCGCTTCGGCAAGCTGCTCCTGAGTCAACGACCGTTCCTTGCGGAAAGCGCGGATGTTCTCCGCCAACATCATCTTCATCTGTCCGCCTCCTTTGTGCTTCTGTAAATGATTATACCGCAGCGAAACAGGAAAGTGAACAGACAAGCCGTATCAATAAGATTCTGTTTTATCTACCGACAGTAAGAGTTTGCCCGCCTGTTGTCTCTCGTCATCTGCCAGAAGGGATACTTGATGATGACCGGGGTATTGGCTCCTACGCCGATCTCCAGATACAGTACATGAAGGTTTTCGTGT
>CACZPA010000191.1 GCA_902782895.1 uncultured Eubacteriales bacterium | reverse complement strand
GGATATGCGTTCCACCGCGCCGGCGCAGGGCTGCACGACCTGCCTCTCCGCCGCGGCCGGGACGCTCCGATACCGTATGAAAAGCATCCTGCATCCCAAAAAAAGACCGCTTGGCGCGGTCTTGCTGATGCTCGCGATTTTTGGTTGTGTGATGTGCTTTGGTCTTGTTTCCGTCAGCGATGAAAAAGGCACGTTTACGTCTTTGCTGCTCCCTTCGGGGACAGAAATCACGAGAATCTACGATTCCCCATATGCCGAAGGGAATGCCGGCTGGGACGCTGCCTACAAGAACGATGTGCAGTCCCCCGGCTCCGATCCGCGCGAAGCCGCATTGCATGCGGCTCTCGACTCGATCCGGCTGGAGCACATTCCGCAGACCGGCAGCTACCGTCCTGACGAAACCCAGCTCACTTTCCTTCTGTCTGACGGCAAATTTGCCTATCTCTCGGACCGGATGCTTCTCGTCTTCGATTATTCCCGCGGCTACAGAAACGCAGGCGACTGCTATCTGGTTAAGAATCACGTGGATTGGGACGCGATCCGCGCCTGTTTCCGGCAGGCTCTCTAAGCTCTGTTACCCGACTCTGTTGCCCTGCTGATCGAACCAGTCCGCGCCGTCGGTGAGCACATAATCCTCGCCGCTTAAGACCGCGCGGATGTAATCCTGCGGACCCTCCAGCCTGCGCCGGAAAGCCATCCCGCCGCCGAAAAGATTCACGGAATGAATATCGCTGCCGGCTGTAACCGGCAGATCATGAGCCTTCGCGTATGCCCAGGCTCTTTTGTTATATTCCGGGCTGGTGTGGGACTTGCTCATCGGGTTGGAGTGCGTGGCATTGATCGCCTCGACTCCGTCCACAAAGTCCGGATATAAGCGGATCTCGGGGATATAGGGTTCCTCCCGGTACGGATGCGCGTGGATGACCATCCCGCCGGCCGCATGGATCAGAGCGTACTGTTTCTCCGGCGTCAGCGGGTCCTCAACCTCGGGCCAGCCGGGCCGCGCGGCCGTTCGGATCTCCGGATGCGCCTTCATCCACTCCGGGCTCAGGCCGTAGACCAGGAATTCCGTCCCCATAAAGCCGGATTCCCAGCCGAAAAAGACGTCCAGACCGATCTCGTCTCCGCGCTTTTTCGCGGCATAATAGCCTGCCGTAAAGCCGTCCACCCATTCTTCCCAGGGCAGATTGCGGTCCGTCCGGGTATTCCCGCCCCAGTGATGGTCCGTCACAAAGATTCCCGTATAACCAGCCGCCTTGCAGGCGTCAACCATGTCCGCGGCCGCGCTTTTGCCGCAGCGGCTCGATTCGGCCGTGTGGAAATGCGTTTCATAGAAATACGGATAATCCGGCAGCAATTCTATCATCTTAGGATTTCTTCCCCTTTGCAATCTTGTAGACAAACGCGGTACGGCGCGGCAGCGTCAGCGTGAAGCGGTTGTCGGACACACGGATCTTCTGCGGGACCGGCCAGCCGAGATCGTTATCGATCCAGCCGCTGAAGCGTTTTTCCGCCGTGGAGAGAACCCGCGTGCAGAGCTGCGGCTTCGGGAAGCGCAGCGTCACTTCCGCGTCTCTTGTGGGATGGAAGTTGAACAGGAACAGATAGTCCCCGCGGATAAACACCATCGTCTTATCATCATTGTTCAGGGACAGAAGACGCGCACCGCCCTTGCCGGACCACTTTCCGTCACGCACCAGCGCTGTCATCGCGTTATCGAAAAGCAGCAGCCCGTGATATTTGAGCTTCGGATTGTCCGCCAGACTCCACTGTCTGCGGCAGTAATGGAAGCTGCCGCCGTTGCCCTCGCGCGGGAAATCGATCCATTCCGGATGGCCGAATTCGTTGCCCATAAAGTTCAGATATCCGTCCCCGCCGGCCGCGAACGTCACGAGCCGGATCATTTTGTGCAGCTCTACTGCCCGCTCGATCGTCTGGTTCTGATCATCGTTCATCATATGCCAGTACATTTCCTTGTCCGCCATCCAGAAGATCAGCGTCTTGGAGCCGACAAGCGCCTGATCATGGCATTCGCAGTAGCCGATGGACTTCTCGCCGGGGCGGCGGGTCGTCAGCTCGTACCACATTTTGCCGAGGTCCCAGTTCTCGTCATGTATGACCGAAACGGATTTTTCCCAGAAGTCCGGGATGCCCATCCCCAGACGGTAGTCAAATCCGATGCCGCCCTCAGAGATCGGCAGGCACATTCCGGGCATGCCGCTCATGTCCTCTGCGATCGTCACCGCGTCCTTGCGGATCGAATGCACGAGCTCGTTGGCCAGCTGCAGATATGTCACCGCTTCGGTATCGGTATTCATGCTGAAATATTTCCCGTAATTGTCGAAAACGCCGCCCAGTCCGTGATCCTTGTACAGCATCGAGGTCACACCGTCAAAACGGAATCCGTCGAAATGGTACTCCAGCATCCAGTATTTGAGGTTGGACAGCAGGAAATGCACAACCGCCGGCTTGCCGTAATCGTACAGCTTGGTGCCCCAGGCGGGATGATCGCCTTCCGGTCCGTCATGGAAGAACTGATAATCCGTCCCGTCGAAATCATTGATGCCCTCCATGGAATTGCGGGCGGCATGCGAGTGCACGACATCGAGCAGTACCGCGATGCCCATACGGTGCGCCTTGTTGATCAGGCGCTTCAGGCCCTCCGGCTCTCCGTACCAGGACGACGCCGCGAAAAGATTCGTGACCTGATATCCGAATGACGCGTAGTACGGATGCTGCATGATCGCCATCAGCTGAATCGTATTGTAGCCGTCTTTTTTGATTCTCGGCAGGACCTCGTCCGCGAACTCGTCATAGGTTGCGATCCTGGCCTCCTCTCCGGACATGCCGACATGCGCTTCATAGATCAGAAGCGGCTCGCCCGGCATCGTGAACTCCTTGTCCGTCCAGCGGAACTTTTTCTCAGGGTTCCAGATCTGTCCGCGGAATTCATGTGTATACGGATCCTGCACGACACGGTGAATGTAGAGCGGAATCCGGTCAAAAGTCTCTCCGTTATGGGTCACCTGCACTTTGACGAAGGATCCGTGCGGAAGGTCCGCGACCTCGGTCTCCCAGTCTCCGTTATCATTGATCCGGCGCATCGGGTTCGCGTAACGGTCCCAATGGTTGAAATCTCCGATCAGCGCCATCGCCTCCGCGGCGGGCGCCCACTCCCGGTAGATCCAACCCGTTTTGGTCTTCTGAAAACCATAATAGTCATTGCCTTCCGCGAAATCCACGATGGTCAGGTCCTTGCCGACCAGCCTCTTTTTCATGTTCTTATATAGTTGCATGCGAAGCTCAAGATCAGCACGGTATGGTTCAAGCAATGGGTCCCTGTCCAGAATCTTCAATGCTTTGCGTTCTGCCATTTGTACAGCTCCTCCTGCTTTATTTTTGTGTGAAACCACAAAAAAAGTATATCATTTTCGACGGGAAAAAGCAAGCTTTGCATATTTCGCCTGCCTGCGGGGCTTGCGCGGGGGGGGGGCTTCCGGCCCTGTGCTCCGCTGCCTGGTTTCCCCGCAACGACCTGCCGGCAAGCAAAAGTTCGCTCTTTACACGCCGGTAAAATAATGATAAACTTTATAGTACATACCTCTTCAAACAGGAGATCCTGTCATGAAAAATTTCGCTGAACTCTATCCCGCGTCCGCCCGGATGCAGGAATTATGTACAAACGGACTCTTTCTCAATCTTCTTGATTTTCCCGAAGCTTTACGGCTGCCCTACCGTCAGCTGCAGACCCAGGTCCTGGAGGGCGCCTTGCCGGGAGCTTCTCTTTTGCTGTACGAATGCAGTGTCAACGCGATCCGTTTCCCGGCGCTGATCGCGGCCGCGATCGCTTACCGGCAGGCCAGCGTTTCCGCTTCCGATAAAGCGAAGATCCTTCTGTCGCTTGCGGATCCGAAACGGCTGCTCACGGTCCTGCACGCGGTTTTCCTGAACCAGCCCCGCCCGGAGGCGGAGCCGTATCTGGCCGCGGCAGACGCGGCGGAAGCGCTGTTTTCAACGGAAAGCTTCCACTCCTGGATCTTCCGGGACAGCGCGTGTGCCTCGATGGAAATGGGTCAGGCTACCGCAGGCAGCAGTCTGATCACCTGCCTGACCGCGTTCAATGAGATGATCTCCCCGCTTACCGGTTTTTACCGGCATCTGCAGGAGCAGCCGCAGGACACATCCGCGACGTCCGGGACCGCGGCCGCCAGGACCGCGATCGCCGGAACTATGGCAGACGGGACCGCGGCCGCCGCGCTCACTTCGGAAGGCGGCCTTCTCTACACTTATAATCTGGATACGGTGGATCCCTCTCCGTTCATTCTCTACAAAAACCGCGAATATCTGCTCGCGCAGAGCTGGGACGCGGATTCCCGCCGTCTCTTCTACCGCGCGCCTGCAAGCGGTGTCTGCATGATCGGTGAACCGCTTGCGATCGCCTGTTCCGCGGACACGGCAGCCCGCAGCCGTCAGGCTTCTCTGGATGATGGCGCGTCGGCGGCAATCCGCCCGGCATACCGGATGCCGGATATGCAGCGTCCGCATTTCCTGGACCACTGGCTTTCCATGGCGCTGGCAAAGCGCGACCGGGGATACTTGCTTCTGTCGATGGAGCAGGGCATGGGCAAATCCCTGTACACCTCCCTGCTCGATCCCGCGTCGCCGTACTATTTCCAGACTTCGCTTTTCAGCAACTGCTCGGTGCTCCGCTACCCTGTTTCCGTCCTTCCGGAAACGACGGAGCCCGCGTCTTTCCTTGCTTTCGTACAGGCTGAAGAAAAACGGATCACCGGCGCGCGTCAGGCGGATCCTGTCCTTCCGCCGTCCGCTACCTCCGCTGACTACGCCCGCGCTGTCGCCATTTCGCTGAACCACATTGCCGCCGCGGATCCGACTCGTAAGGTCCTGCTGATCGTAGACGGCATGCAGTGGATGGAAGCCGTGGAGACGGATAACAAACCGTCTTTTGCCGGCGTTTTCCCGCATGCGGCCCAGCTGGACGCGAATGTCTATATCCTGCTGACCTCTCTTCCGGAATCCGCCGCGGTTGTCCGCGAATTGCTGCATACCTGTGATCCCGCGGCCGAGGCGGTCACCTTTACCCGCTCGCACGAAGATTACCGCAGAACACTGCGCGCATATATTACCGAAACACTGCTGCGCCGTACCGGGGATCAGTCCACCGTAAACCGCATGGAAGCGGCTCTTCACGGCAGTTTTGCCGAGGCCGGCCTGCTTCGGAATGTCTATCCGCTGTGCCGCGAGGCCGCTGACTCCTCGCCGGAGCGTTTCCTGAAACGGCAGCCCGAACCGGGTGCTCTCACCGAGCTGTACATCACCCGTCTGACCGAGCTCTACGGCCCTAAATACGGCCATACGCTGGAACAGGTTCTGAATACGCTTGCTCTCTGCCCCGGCCCCACGGATCTCCGCAGCTTCGGGCAGCTGCTGCCGGATCATCCGGATCCGGTCGTTCTCCGCATGATCCTGCGGGATATGCGGCCTTTCCTCGTGCTGACCGACGGGGAACACGCGGCTTACCGTGAAAGCGACGTCCAGACCGCGGTCCTGACGTATTTCGCGCCGCAATGGCGGATTCTGTGCGAAGACATCCTGCGGGAGCGCCGGCAGCTGCTGGCTTCTTCGGCCGATCCGCTTGCCCGGACCGATCTCTTGACGGACATTGATCTGTATGCCGCCGAGCTCGCGGTTCCGGAATGCGCGGATCTGCTGACTTCGCTTGGGAAGCTGCTCGCGCCGGACACGAAACGCGCCGAGGCGCTGCCGGACTCTGTCATAGGATATTTCCAGGCTGTCAGCGCGAAATATGACGACGAAGCCCGCAATCCTCTCCGCATGGATACGATCGCGGCGCTTTCCCTCTCCCGCCGGACCTCGGAGCGGCTCATCGCCTGCCGCCGAATGGAATCTTTACGGGAGACCATACATTTTAACGAAAAGCTGTACAACCTGTACTGCCGCCGCTATGCCGAAAATCTGTCCCTGACGGATCCTCTTGCAGAAAGCACGATCCTCGCGCTCGCCACTTTCCGCCGCAAGACGGATACCCCCGCGGACACGGCTTTTCTGTGGCATACGGAAAATCTATCCCGCGGCAGTCTGTATGACGCGCTGAAACGCTATGGCGGCGGTACGGTTTCGCCGGAGGAGGATGCCTCCGACAGCCTTCGCGGTCTGGATCCGCTGCGTCTGGACTATGTCAGGACGCTTCTGCCCGCTGTTCTTGTGTCCTGCCGCGCCGCCCTGCAGGAGCCGGTCCCGCAGGAATGCGCTGTGACAAGCCATCAGCTCGTCAGTTTCTGCGAAACGATGCTGCTCGCGATGCTGCCGGTCCTCTGCATCCGCGGATGCATGCCGGAAGCCGGAGATTTCTTCCGGTTTATGCAGGATCTGCTGCAGCAGACCTACGCGCTGCGCAAGAATCTTGCGGAAGCCATCGCCGCGTACGGTGATGTGCCGCACGCCGATATCGATTACAGAGAACCGCTGTATACGGTTTCCGCTGCGGAAGTCCGCCGCCGCGAAGCCCTGTCGCGGGATCTCTTTGAATGGGTGCTGACCTTCCCGCGTTCCCAGCGGCTCCGCTACTACGCGGACCATACGCCGCAATGGCGGCTCCTGGAATCCGTCCTCCGGCTGGAGGATCCGGCGTATGCCGCGGTCCGCGGTCCTGTCCCGCAGAACCGCGCGAACGACCTCTGCCAGTCTCTGCTGCAGCAGTCCCGCTCTCATGCCGACACGGCCCTGCACGCGGACGTGGTAAGGCTCCGTTTCCTGCTCGAGCACTGCTCCTTAAGCACGCGCCGCAGTCTGGAAGCCGCGGAGGCGCTTGGTTCCAGGCTTCTGGAGGCTGATCCGTACAATGTCTATGCCAATGCCGAGGAAGTCGTCGCGGATTTCTCCTGGCTGAATCAGGTTCTGCAGAAGGGGCGCGCTTTCTTCAGCAGCCGCCAGTCGGATGACATTTTAGGTGTCCTGCGCGAGAGCTTTATCCGCATTCTGGAAAACAATCAGTTCTACGATTATCTGATCACGGCGCAGTCCCGGCTCGACGCGCTGGAATACGGCCCGCTTGTCTGTGAAAAACGCGTGGAAGATGCTCCGGCCCCGGTCGAAAAGCTGACCGCGCTGCAGGCTTTTGTGATCGCTTCACCCGACAAGACCGGTCCGCGCAGGCTTTACGCCGATTATCTGGCCTCGTTCCTGGAGGAGCACGGCAGCACGATGCCCGGCTCCTTCCTGGATTCGTGCGTCACCTGGTGTCTGGACATGAACCCGCCGTCCGCGCGCCTTGCCGGTGTTGTGCCGGCAGTGCTTTATGAGCGCTGGAAGAAGCTTGGCGCGCCGGATCCGGCTTTCTGCGATCTTGACGGGACCTTGGATACCGAAGGGGCTGTATTGCGGAGCCGGCTGTATTACCGCCGCGCGGCTTCCTGTTATCTGCTCGAGGGAGGATCGCTGCGGATCGACGCCCTGAAGCATGCCGTAGAAACACAGAATACGGACCCGGCCGTGCGTGCATTCCTGTATCTGTGTCTCGCGATCTCCGCGGGGACGCGGTCCCTCGCCTCCGCTTCCCGGCTGCTTGCTTTCAGCGAAGAAGCGCTGCGGGCGGCGGGTGGGGCGGCGGCATTGAAAACCGCGACGGCTGCTTTTACGCTGAACGCTGCAACTCCCGCACAGAATGCCTCTCCCGCACAGAATGCCTCTCCCGCACAAGAATCCTCTGCCGGCACGGGACAGGACGTCTCCGCGCTGTGGGCCGCGATCCTGCGCGCCAAAGCCGCGTTGCTCCTGCTCTCCGACACCGGATCGCTGTCGCAGGTCCCGCGTCTGCTCGAAGAATACAAGGCATCCGGCACCGTGTTCACACTTTCTCTGCCGCGCTACGCCCGCATCTGGCCCTCCCGCCTCTCCCGGCAGATCCCAAAGCGCCTGTGCAAAGATCTGTCCCTCTGACTCTGGGCAGTTCGGATGCCATGATCTTCAGATCATCCGGTCGGCCATACCGAACAAATCGTGAAAAATGCAAAAAGTTCTGTACAGAAGCGCAGGGACGGTTTTCTTCCGGCAGAACAAAACGCGAAAATGAAAACTTTTTCGGTACAAAACAAAAAGTGCTGCAGCCAAGCGGTCCATTATGGGTAGCCTATCAACCCAGGTCCGCTTTTGCCGCAGCACTATTGTTATGCACGCTTCCGCTACAATGTCCGTTTTGCTTACCGCAGCGCTTCCTGCAGCACCGCAAGGTTGCTCTCCATGATGGACAGGTACGT
>CACZPA010000190.1 GCA_902782895.1 uncultured Eubacteriales bacterium | reverse complement strand
GTGCGGCCGATTCCGAGGACCTCTCCGGTCGATTTCATCTCCGGGCCGAGCTGCACGTCAACATCCGTCAGCTTCTCAAACGAGAAGACCGGCACCTTGACGCACATGTACTTAGGACGGCGGTACAGACCTGTACCGTAGCCCATGTCACGGAGCTTTTCGCCGAGCATGCAGCGCGTCGCGAGATCCACCATCGGGATTCCCGAAACCTTGCTGACATACGGGATCGTGCGGGACGCGCGCGGATTGACCTCGATCACATACAGCTGATCGTCATAGATGACGTACTGGATATTGACAAGGCCCTTGGTCTGCAGCGCGAGCGCGAGCTTGCGGGATTCCTGCAGGATCGTCTGGCGCATCTTTTCGCTGAGATTCCACGCAGGGAAAACCGCGATCGAGTCGCCGGAATGTACGCCCGCGCGCTCGATATGCTCCATGATGCCGGGCAGCAGGATATCCGTCCCGTCGCAGATCGCGTCGACCTCGATCTCCAGGCCCATCAGATATTTATCGATCAGGACCGGATTCTCGATGCCCCCGGCCAGAATGATATACATGTATTCGCGGATGTCATCGTCGTCAAAGGCGATGATCATATTCTGTCCGCCGAGCACGTAGGAAGGCCGCATCAGGACCGGGTATCCGATTCTTCCCGCCGCCTCCAGCGCCTGCTCGACCGTATAGGCCGTCGCGCCGGGCGCCTGCTTGATGTGCAGCTCTTCCAGAAGCGCCGCGAAACGTCCGCGGTCCTCCGCGAGGTCGATACTGTCGGCCTGCGTACCAAGGATCGGAATATTGTTCTCGACAAGGGTCTTGGTCAGCTTGATCGCTGTACCGCCGCCGAAAGCCACCACGCATCCGATCGGTTTTTCGATGCGGATCACGTCCATGACATCCTCCGGCGTCAGCGGTTCAAAGTACAGTCTGTCCGCGACGTTGAAGTCCGTCGAAACCGTCTCCGGGTTGTTGTTGACGATAACGACCTCGTATCCGGCCTTTTTAAGCGCCCAGACGCAATGGACCGAAGCGTAGTCGAATTCGATTCCCTGTCCGATCCGGATCGGGCCGGAGCCGAAGACCATCACGACCGGTTTGCCGGAAGTGTGCTCTCTGATAAAGTCCTCTGCCTCGTCCTCTTCGCCGTGCGTGCTGTAGAAATACGGCGTGCTGGCCGCGAATTCGGCCGCGCAGGTATCGACCATCCGGAAGGAGGCCGGCACATGGCGCACATTGCGCGTGCCTGTCAGCTTGCTGATGATAACATCCGGGAAGCCGTAACGCTTCGCCTCAGCGTAAGTCTCTTCGGTATAGCCTTCATGGACGAGACGGTCTTCGATCTCTGCCAGATGCAGGAGTTTTGCCAGGAACCATTCGTCGATCATGGTCATCGCGTGCAGCTCTTCGATGGTCCGGCCGCGCTTCAGCGCTTCGTAGACCGCGAAGATCCGCTCGTCATCCTGATGCAGGATCTTGTCCTGAAGCGCTGCGTCGCTCAGGATCTGCACGCTGTTGCGGTTCAGATCGTACTGCGAAATCTCCGCGCCGCGGATCGCTTTCATCAGCGCCTGCTCAAAGTTGCGGCCGATCGCCATGACCTCTCCGGTCGCTTTCATCTGCGTCCCCAGACGTCTCTGGCCATATACGAATTTATCGAAGGGCCACTTGGGGAATTTGACGACAACGTAGTCGAGCGCCGGCTCGAAGCAGGCCATCGTCTCGCCCGTGATTTCGTTCGGAATCTCATCCAGGCGGTATCCCACCGCGATTTTGGCCGCCACACGCGCGATCGGGTAACCGGTCGCCTTGGACGCCAGTGCGGAAGAGCGGGAAACACGCGGATTGACTTCGATGACCGCGTACTGGTCGCTCTCAGGCTCCAGCGCGAACTGGCAGTTGCAGCCGCCCTCAATGCCCATGCTCTGAATGATATTGATCGCCGCGGAGCGCAGCATCTGATACTCTTTGTCCGCCAACGTGACAGCCGGAGCGATAACGATCGAATCACCGGTATGGATACCGACCGGATCAAGGTTCTCCATCGAGCAGACCGTAATCACATTGCCCGCGCTGTCGCGCATGACCTCGAATTCGATTTCCTTCCAGCCGGCGATGCCCTTCTCGACCAGGATCTGATGGATCGGGGACAGCCGCAGGCCGTTCTCCGCGATCTCGCGAAGCTGCGCCTCGTCGTCCGCGATGCCGCCGCCCGTGCCGCCCAGTGTGAAAGCCGGACGCACGATCACGGGATATCCGCTCGAAGCCGCGAAATTCAGAGCGCTTTCAACGGTTTTGACGACCAGCGACGGGATGACCGGCTCTCCTATCGCCTGCATGGTCTCTTTGAAAATCTCACGGTCCTCGGCCTTATCGATCGTCTCAGGAGACGCGCCAAGCAGTCTGACGCCATTCTCCGCCAGGAATCCGCACTTGGCAAGCTCCATCGAGAGCGTCAGACCGGTTTGACCGCCCAGTGTCGAAAGGATGCTGTCCGGCCGTTCCTTGAGGATGATGCGCTTAAGCGTCTCCAGATTCAGCGGCTCTACATAGACATGGTCCGCGATCGCTGTATCCGTCATAATCGTAGCGGGATTGGAATTGACCAGAACGACCTCCAGCCCTTCTTCCTTCAGAGCGCGGCAGGCCTGTGTCCCCGCATAATCAAACTCCGCAGCCTGACCGATAACGATCGGACCGGAACCGATCACCAGAACTTTGTGAAGCGACTGATTCAGCGGCATGTTGTATCTCCTTTCCGATGTTCATCCATCAGCTGCAGGAATTTCCCGAAGAGCCATTCCGTATCCTTGGGGCCTCCGCAGGCCTCCGGATGGAACTGTACCGTATACGCGGGCGTATCCGTGTAGCGCACGCCCTCGCAGGTCCCGTCGTTCACGTTGACAAAAGACTGCTCCGCGCCTGCGGGCAGGGTGTCCGCGAGGACCTCATAACCATGGTTCTGACTGGTAATATAGACACGGCCTGTTTCCAGATTCTTGACCGGCTGATTGCCGCCCCGGTGGCCGAATTTCATCTTGCCCGTCTTCGCGCCTTTGGCCAGCGCGAGCAGCTGGTGTCCCAGGCAGATGCCGAAGATCGGCATGCCGGCGTCCGCTGTCTTACGGATCTCCCGGATCACGCCTTCATTATCCTCCGGATCTCCGGGCCCGTTGGAAAGCATCACGCCGTCCGGCTCCATCCCCAGAATCTCTTCTGCCGTGGTCGCAGCCGGCACGTCGATAACCTCACACCCCCGCTTCTGCAGCTCTCTGTGGATATTGGCCTTCGCACCGTAGTCCCAGAGGACGACCTTATACTTACGCTCACCTTCTGCCGGATAGATCGTGATATCCCGCGGAGACACCCGGTCGACAGGATGATCCACACGGTAGGTCCGCATCGCGGCCAGTTCTTCTTCGGAATAAGGCGGCTTATGCGTGCTGATCAGGCCGTTCATCGCGCCGGCTTCCCGGATCGTTCTCGCAAGCTTGCGCGTATCGATCCCGTAGATGCCGGGGATGCTTTTCTCCCGGAGCATGCTGTCCAGATCGCCCTCGCACCTGTAATTGGACGGCGCCTGGCACCACTCATTGACGATATAAGCGGACAGGTACACACCCTTGCTCTCATAATCCTCCGGAATCACACCGTAATTGCCGATCAGCGGGAATGTCTGCACAACAATCTGTCCCGCATAGCTCGGATCGGTCAGCGTCTCCAGATAACCGACCATACCCGTCGTGAAAACGACCTCTCCGACCAGTCCGTCCGTCGGCGCGCCGAAGCTTTTCCCCTCAAATACGGTGCCGTTAGCAAGCATCAGGTACATCGGGCGGCCTTCTGCGATTCTCTCTGCGTCTCCCATGCTTCTCCTCCTCTGTCCGCGGGCTTTGCCCTGTTTGAAAAAATAACCACGTATTCACTGTAAAAACAATGAACCGTGGCTCCCTGTAATCTGATCAAAAATGAAAACGGAAAGACCGGAAACAGTCCCGCACCCCTTCCGATGCCTCTGACTCATTCCAATCCCTCCTGTCTGCAGATGATCTCGGATCCTCGCGCCGCATATACCGCTCCCGCGATCCGACCCTGCGACAATCAATTCTATCATAAATCCCGCAGAAGTGCAACAGCAATTTACACCTGCATGTACAAATATTTTCCTTTGATGAAGCGAATCATGTTGAGGATCATGCGGAAGCACAGACTGATCATATTCGCCAGGAAAACGCCCGCGGCCCCCATCGACCAATGGTAGCAGAAAAGCAGCGTCAACGGCAGACGGATCGCCCAGACCGCGATCATCGTAACGATCATTACATACTTAACGTCGCCGCCGACTCTCAGCTGCGGATCCAGCGAGTTCAGAGACGCGCCGGGGATTCCCAGCATGAGGGAGAACAGCGTAACCTGCGCCGCTCCGAGCTGCACTTCCGGATCCGCCGCGTACAGCGGGGTCAGCCGGTATCGCAGGAACAGCACAATCAGCGCAAGCACGATCGACAGGCCCTCCGCGGCCATCCACAGCTTCCAGCCGGTCTTCTTCGCCGCTTTATAATCCTTCGCGCCGATCAGCTGCCCGACGACCGTCAGGGAAATCGTCGAGAAGATGCCCTGCGGCACGGCCGAGAGTCCGTACAGTGAATTCGCGACATTATAAACAGCGGCCTGATACGCGCCAAGGCCGATGACAAGCGTATTGCCGAGCAGATATCCCAGCTGCACAAAGACAGATTCCATGGAGGCCGGCAGTCCGAGCGTGCAGATCCTGCGGAATACGTCCGGACGCGGCTTGAGGATATTGCGCGGTACGATATGATATTTACGGTTGCGCAGGATCATCAGATAGTCGAATCCGGCGCCGACCATACGGCAAAGCAGCATGGCAAGCCCCGCTCCGGCCACACCGATCTTCAGCACGCGTACGAAAACGACCGTCGCGATCAGCATCACGGCGTACACCGCGACATTGACGATCATCGGCGTGCGGCTGTCGCCTGTATTGCGGATCGTGCCCTGCAGCAGATTGTAGATCAGCATGAAAGGCATCGACGTCATAATGATCCGAAAATAGATTTTCGCGTCCGACAGCAGCTCCGGCGCGGCATTCGGCATAAGCAGCCGCAGCACCGGTATCGCTCCGATAAAAAGAATCGCGGCCACGGCTGTGGAGACCGTGACCATCAGGAAAAGCGACTGCTCGACGACCCGGGAAGCGCCGGGGACATCGCCCGCGCCCTCCATCCTCGCGCAGAGGATCTGCGCGCCGAGTACAAGAATATTAGAGATCGCCGCGAGAATCGTGCCGACCATATTGCACTGTGCGATTGCTGTCAGAGACGAATAGCTGATGCCTCCGACAAGCGCGTTAAAAACCTGTGAAATGGACGTCGCCAGCAGATTCTCCAGAATGATCGGTATGGAAAACCTGATAATGGAAATTCTTTCGTGTTGCGCTTCCAACGCGGACGCCTCCCATATTTACCCGTTTAGTTTGTCTGTCAGGGAGATATCATAGCACAATTTGCCGGTTTTGTGAAGAAAGATTATCCGTATTTTCTAACACAGCCCTTATTTCCACACCAGCAGTCCAAGCGCTGTACCGCACTCTCCGCCGTTTTCGAGATACTCGGCCCAGGCCCGCTGGAACGAGCCGATACGCGGCAGGACGGACGGATCGCCGTTATACCGGACATAGAAGGCTCTCCAGAGATTGCTTCCCTGGTCCGGGGCGCTCGACAGGATCGTGTAATCCCGCATAAACGGCAGAACATTGCACTTGCGGGGCAGGAATTTCTCCTGCTCCGGCCAGAGCAGCCAGCTATGGCAGACAAAGACCGGCGGCTGCGGTTTGGTCCCCTCGAGCCGCAGGCCATCGAAGAACGCGATCGCCTTATCATAGGCATCAGCGACAGACTCGTGCGGCATATGTCCGCAGGACGGAATATGCACATTGATCAGGGTCATGTCCTGCGTGATCGTCGTTCCGTTGATCACAACGGGCTCGCGCAATTCCTCATAATTGCTCGCGTGCACCAGCTCAAACTCCAGCCTGCCAAGCTTAAAGCGGCTGACGGTATAGAATCTCCGAAACCAGTCCGTAAACGTCCCGTCGATACCATACATCTTGCGGCATTCAAGCAGCTTATATCCGAAATCCTCAAAGCTGTCGTGCCGGATCTCCCGCGGGATCCCTGCTCTGTCCCACAGTACAGCCGAATCCGCAAGGAGCAGCACACTATAAAGGTACTGCAGCGCATATGCATGCAGCTGTGCCTTATCCTGCAGCGCGGCAACTTCTTTTACGTGCTCTTCATATGCAAAAGTCCGGTCTGTCCCGTACAGCCACAAGGGCCACGCGTCCCCCGGCAATGCCGAAGGAATCACGGAGCCTCCGGCCTGTCCGGCCACTCCCGGCACAGCCGTATACGCGATCTCCTCGCGGCTTTTATCCAGTATTTTCACAAAATCCGGCCAGGCGTCGCTGTGCTTCAGCGCACGAAACGCACGATCTACGTTATGATTTGCTCCTTCCGGGAGCGTATACTCGGCCAGATATTCTTCGAGTCTGTTATCCCAAAAATCCATATGCTAATCCTTTGCTCCATGCATTCTGCATCATTCCATCGATTGTTAAGTAACCGTACAATAACCTGATTTTATTATAAATGGTCTTTTGATGAAATGCAAGAGAGCTGATGCGTTTTTTTTGTGTTTTTTGCGAAATCAGGCCTGGATTTCTCCTCAGTTTTTTATCAAACGACAAAACCGCCGGAGTTTTTGCTCCGACGGTTGGTATTTCGTCCCTATTCTTTTTATTTTTGCAGCAAGGCCGCGACCTGGTTGCGCTTCTCAAAGAGTACGCAGCCTCCGGTGTGCTCGCCCTCGAGCAGCCCGTTTTCCCGTAATGCCGTAAACAGCGCCGTCTTCTATATGCTTCTGCAGATCATAATTCTCTGTTGTCAGTTGACCGTTTTTCATACCGTAACCCCTCTTTGTGCGTTTCAGGCAAATATACAAACAAATGCCCGGGCGTTACAGTCCCGGGCAGCTTGTTCATGCCTGTTTCTCAAATGAATCCTTGCCTACGCCGCACAGCGGGCAGACCCAATCCTCCGGAATGTCCTCAAAAGCCGTGCCCGGCTCGATTCCGCTATCGGGATCACCGATCTCGGGATCATAGACATATCCACAAATCGTGCATACATACTTATCCATCTTAAAGGCTCCTTTCCGTCAGGCCCGGTGATCAGGCGTTGACTTCTTCCTTGCTCTCAAGGTACTCGTTCAGCAGATCGGCAACCTTGTCCTCATCCAGCCCGTGTACAAAGCAGGCCTCTGCCAGCGACTCTCCCTGAGACGCGAAGCAGCCTACGCAGTGCATGCCGGTCTGCATCAGGATAATCGCAAGATTCGGATCGATCTGAAGAATATCCTCGATAATCATGTCCTTTGTTACTTTCTGTGCCATAAGAATCTCCCCCTATCCTGTCTACTGTCCAAAATATGTCATCCGCGTCGTGCGCGGTTCTTTAGCAGAAAAGATTCTCTGCCCAAGCAGAGAATCCCTTGTCAGTCGCTTAAGACTGATTGTCTGTGCCTCTGTTTCCGAAATTATTCGGCGTGAGGAGCACCAACCGGGCAGACATTAGCGCAGTTGCCGCACTCGATGCAGGTATCCGCGTCGATCTCGTACTTGCCGTCTCCCTCTTTGATTGCTTCGACCGGGCATTCTGCTGCGCAAGCGCCGCAGGAAATGCAGTCCTCAGAAATTACATATGCCATAACAGCACCCCCTTAAAAAACTCACTCCAAAAAGAGTAAGATAAAAATGTATGATAATTGTAAAACAATTATTCCAAAATTGCAAGACCTTCCGCCAAAAACATGTGAACGGGCCGTAAACGGAATGAAAACTTTTCTTTTTGTCGCAGAGTTTTTTCTGTCGCCGCGGGCGGCCGGAACGTGCCCTCACATCCGCAGAGCATCCTGCGCGGCGGCCTTACGGCATCTCCGCATGGAGCCGCAGTCCTGTATTCCCGATGCAGTACACCGCGGCGGTCTCCTCCGGCAACGCAAAATGTCCGTTTGCCTCCGGTACCGGATAGATAAAACGGTCATTCGCGTCCATCCGCGGGAAATGGATGATATCGTCCGCTCCGATGATCCGGACCGTTTCCGCTGAATCAGGCAAATCGGCCTGTGCGCGCAGTCTCGCCATCAGGACCATCCGGCCGGGCGTCCATTCTTTATTCTTGATATCTTCCGGTCTCACCGGGAATTCCGCCCCGTCTCTCCGCAAGAAATACCGTCCCTCTTCATCCTGTACAAGCTCCGCTTCCTCATAGACGGGCGCCGTGGACCGCTCCACCTCTGGCGTCCTGTCACAGACATAGCAGAAATGGCCGCTCCAGGCTTCCATAAACTGATCTATCTTATAGCAGCGATGTGCTGTCGCGTCTTCTCTTGCCGCGGAATCGCAGACATATACGGTGTCCGGTCCAAAACCGCACACGGTCATGATATGTCCCGGCGTATTGCACGGCGCGTTCTCCACATATGGAAGATGTCTGTCTGCTGCATCCTCCGGCGTCTTCGCGTAATGTACGCTCACGCCGACGGTCCGTCCCTCACGGATCTCCCGCCGCAGCAGGTTCAGATCGCCAAAACGTCCGATCGCGCGAAAGCCGTAGAGTCCAACTCCGGCCGTGACATAGGCCCAGTTGCCAAAGCCTTCCACAAGGTCCACTGTCGTCATCGCCATCTGCTCCGGCAGCACCTGTACACCGCGATAGGCCAGCAGCACCGTCATCGTCGTCGGATTGCAGATGCAGCCGCCGATTTCCGGATCGCGGATGATCTGGGACGCGGCCGGTGACGGAAGGATCACGGTATCTGCCCATGGTTCATCGCCTGCGGTGTTTTCCGCGCCTGACCAGACCGGAATCGGCGCTATTGTGCGGTTCCGCAGCGTTGCGCAGGTCCTGCGCAGAACCGGGGACGGAATCTCCGGGCTATCGCGGTGCAGCTGGACTTCCAGCTGGAATCCCCGCGCCGGCACGCTGTCAACCTCGAGAATGTCGCAATCCATATGGATCCCGGGACACTCCGGATCCTCGGCTGCTACGGGTCCTCCATGGTTGCGCCGCTCAATATAAGGGCTCCAGGCGCCCCAGCTGCCCCATCCGCTCCATCGGACAGTGTCGTTTTCACAGGCAAAACAGACCCGGGCTCTTGCTTCCACCCAGGTCCCTTTCGGCAAATCCGCGTTCCATGTCTGTACCAGATCTTCAAACAACGGCGTTTCTACAACAGGAGACAGATACCGGCCCCAGGCCGCGCCGTCCTCCAGCTGCAGAAAACCGTCCTTGTCGCGCAGGATCCCGCAGGATCCTTCCAGATTGCCGAAATCCACCGCCCCATCCGGCGGAACAGTGTCCGGATATTTTTCGCCGGCAGTCCGGCTCTTCCCCGCGCAGAATTCGATCAGGTTATACCGCATCTTCATATGTCAAATCACCTGTTGTTATATCCATTCCCGCCGCCCGGCGCACCATTGTACTGCGTACGCTCGAGGTTCGCGAATTTCGTATATTGTCCCATCCAGGCCAGCTTGATCGTACCGATCGAGCCGTTACGCTGTTTGGAAATGATAACTTCCGCGATATTGTGGTCCTGGGACTCTTTATTATAATATTCGTCTCTGTAAAGGAACATGACGACGTCCGCATCCTGCTCGATCGCGCCGGATTCACGCAGGTCAGAGAGCATCGGCCGCTTATCGGAACGGGCCTCCAGCGCACGGGAAAGCTGCGACAGCGCCAGCACCGGCGCGTTCATCTCGCGGGCAAGCGCCTTCAGTCCACGTGAAATCTCGGAAATCTCCTGCTGCCGGTTCTCAGAGCCTCCGGCGCGGGAGCCGCTCATGAGCTGCAGATAATCGATCATGATCAGATCCAGACCACGCTCCAGCTTCAGCTTGCGGCACTTGGTGCGCAGCTCGGAAAGCGTGATGCCCGGCGTATCGTCGATATAGATCGCGGCCTCTGACAGCGGCGAAAGCGCCTGCAGCAGATTGGTCCAGTCCTCTTCTTCAAGCTTGCCGTTGCGGATCCTCTCGGAATCCACCATCGACTCCGAGCAGAGCAGACGGTTCGCGCACTGCTTGCGGCTCATCTCCAGGCTGAAAACCGCGCAGGTCTTATGCGCGTGAACTGCCGCGTGGCAGACGATATTCAGTCCGAATGCCGTCTTTCCCATGGAAGGACGCGCGCCGACAAGCACGAGATCCGCCGGCTGCAGGCCTGTTGTAAGACGGTCCAGATCGGTAAAACCGGTCGGCACTCCGGTGATCCCGCCGCGGTTGCGGGCGAGCTCTTCGATATCGGTATAGGTTTCCAGCAGAATGTCATGAATGTGCTGCAGTCCGTCCCTGTTCTGATTGGAAAGGACCTGGAAAACCTTCTGCTCCACAGTGCCTGACAGATCCGTGATCGACAGATCTCTCTGGTAACCGTGGTTCATCATCTCTTCGCCGAGCCCGATGAAAATCCTGTACTGATGGCAGTCGCGTACGATCTCCGCGTAATGCACGGCCCGCACAGAGTTTGGAACGGCCGAAACGATAGTCCCCAGATACGGGACGCCGCCGACGTTTGCAAGATTGCCGTCCTTCTGCAGACGGTGCTCCAGCGTAATCATATCGATAACGCTGTTCTCCTGATACAACGCCTGCATGGCACGGAAAATCAGACGGTTCCTCTGTGAGTAGAAATCGTCTTCCGTCAAAATCTCCATAACCGCGATCACTGCGTCGCGGTCCATCATCATACATCCGAGAACGGCTTCCTCCGCCGCCTCATCATGCGGTTTGGTACGGGCCGCAGGCATCTGGCCGCTTTCTACCGCCGGCAGATTCTCCTGCGCCACATTGATCTCTTCCGCCATCTGTCCGTCCCTCAAATAGCCTTATATTCCGTCGAAAAGTCTTCAGAAATCCATCCGGCAGCCTGCTGCCGTTCAGACTGCTTCCACCTTGACCGCGACCTTGGCCGTTGCCGCGGGGTGCAGCTTGATATCCACCGTATAGCTGCCGGCAGCCTTAATCGCGTCCTTCAGCTGGATTTTCTTCTTGTCGACCTGAATCTGATGCTGCTCGTTCAGCGCGTCCGCGATCGCCTGCGCCGTTACGGAGCCGAAAAGTCTTCCGTTGTCTCCGCCCTTGACCTGCAGTACGACCGTCTTCTGCTCCAGCTTCGCGGCCAGATCCAGCGCTTCCTGCTTCTCCTGCGCCTTGCGGTTTGCTTCGCTGCCCTTTTTCAGCTTCCACTGGTTCAGGACATCGGCGTTCGCCTCGCGTCCCAGCTTCTTCGGCAGAATATAATTTTTGGCGTAACCGTCGGAAACATCCACAACATCGCCGGCTTTGCCCAGTTTTTTCACGTCTTCCAGCAGCATGACTTTCATGGTTCTACACTCCTATCGATTGGTTTCTAAATAATCCTGAATGGTTTTACGCAGCAATGTCAGCGCGTGCTGCATATCCGAATCCCGCAGCTGCGCCCCGGCCACCGTCAGGTGTCCGCCGCCGCCGATTTTCTCCATAACAACCTGTACATTGATATCGCCGAGCGACCGCGCGCTGACGTTGATCATCTCCCCGATATCGGTCAGGACAAAGGAAGCGTCCACGCCGCGGATATCGAGCAGCTCGTCCGCTGCGCCGGCAGCAAGCGCCAGCGCGTTCGTAACCTTGCGGCCGTCCCAGTAAGAAATCGCGATCCTGTCGCGGTAGATCTCTGCCTGACTAACGATCTGCGCCCGGTACCGGTATTCGGTAATATCGTTCTTGAACATCTCCCGTACGCGAAGCGAATCCGCGCCGTTGCGCCGCAGATAGGCTGCAGCCTCAAATGTGCGGATACCGGTCTTAACGGTAAAATTCTTGGTATCCAGCGCGATTCCGGCAAACATCGCGTCCGCTTCGATCGGCCGCAGATGTACATTATCCGTGAGATACTGGATGATTTCGGTAATCATCTCGCAACAGGAAGAGGCGTACGGCTCCACATAGGAGATCACGGCGCCGCGGATCGCGTCCGTCGCGGCACGATGGTGATCGATCACGACAACATTGCTGACCGTCTCCAACAGCCGCGGTGCGGCCGTAATCGTCGGACGGTTCACGTCCACAACGACGAGCAGCGTCTTCTCATTGATCAGCTGATCCGCCTGCAGCGGCGTAATGACGCAGTCCTGGTACTGTTCGTCCTCAATCGCCCTTGTATACAGAGAATCGATGGCAGGATGCGGTTCGCTCATCACGATATGGACCGTTTTGCCAAGCCGCTCCACGCTGCCTGCAAGGCCGATCGCCGCTCCGAAACAGTCCAGATCCGGATTCGCGTGGCCCATGATCAGGACGTTCTCCGCCTCCATAATGACGCCGTGAAGCGCCTGCGCGATCAGACGAGCGCGGACGCGGGTCGTCTTTTCCACACCGCCGGAACGTCCTCCGTAGAAAAGTGTATTGTCTTTGGTCTTCACGACGGCCTGATCCCCGCCGCGGCTCATCGCGAGGTCCATTGCCGCGCGGGCATACGCGTTGGACTGCTCCAGCCCGTCCGCGATACCGACACCGATACTGAGCGTCACCGGGATCGTATTGCCGATACTGATCTTACGGATATCCTCCAGGATTTTGAATTTTGTTTCCTGAATCGTTCCGAGATTGCCATATGGGAAAACGAGCAGCAGGCGGTCCTTCTCCATACGCGTCAGGACACCGTTCACACTCGTTGAAAGGTCCGTGATGCGCCTGTAGACCATCGCCTCCAGCATCGGACGGCGTATCTCTTCCATCGTTCCGAGCGACTGCTCATAGTTATCGATATAAATCAGCGCCACGACCGGGCGGATATTGACGTTTTCCGTCTGCAGAGCCTTTTCCCGCGTAATATCAAGCAGGCTTGCCGCGTACAGCAGTTCAGAAAGCTCTCCCGTACCGGATTCCAGTACCGGCTCCTGTGACAGGACCAGGCGATAGATCCGTCCCTTGACGATGATCTCGGACTCCCGCGATCCGCCCTCTTCCGGATAATCCAGCTTACCGAAAAGGCTGTCCAGGCGGCTTTCCTCCATCGGGAAGGACGCCAGCTCCTCGGTGAAAAGATTCCGGAACGCGTCGTTGACCCAGAAAATCCGTCCGTCGGGTTTAGCCAGCGCATACGGGAAATCCCAATGCTGCATATATTGCATCTCGCGGTTTGCGACTTCGACCGAATCGTTGAGGACCTTATCGTCCACCGTCCGGGAAAATCCTCTGATTCCGATGATCGCGACCAGAGCGATGACAAGAATCGCCAGCACGACCACGATGCCGAAAATGTTCTGTGCGGCCGCGAAATAGATGATCGAAAGGACCAGAGTCAGGAGCAGCAACAGATAGAACATGATATTGTACAGCCTGACGCTTTTTTTCAGTTTACGGGCCATATCTGTGCCCCTCCTTTCCATAATGCCGTTATGCGGATAAATCCATAAATTTGTATTGTAATTATAACATGCCCGGCGGAACCGTGTCAATGATGTACGGTCGTCCGTAAGCACCTCCGTCAGCGGTCCGTCAGCGGTCATTAATCCCGTCGGCGGTTTTCTGTCAGGAATTGTCAGAACTGTCCCCGTCTGTATAGACACGCGGCACGCGGATGGAGATCCCGCAGACGATCTCATAGGAAATCGTGTGTGCCAGCGCCGCCATTCTGTCCGCTGTCATCAATTCCCCGATCAGATGGACCGGATCTCCGCGTTTTACCCCCAGGATATCCGTCACGTCCACCATAAACTGATCCATACAGACCCGTCCCCGGATCGGAGCAAGCTGTCCCGCGATCTCGACCGCACCGGTATTGGACAGTTCTCTTCTGTAGCCATCCGCGTATCCGACAGGGATCGTCGCGATCCGGCTGGTCCGCTCGGTTACATAGGTGCTGCCGTATCCGATCGGCGTGCCGGCCGGCACCTCCTTGACACAGGTAACGTGGCTGACCCAGGACAGTACAGGCTCAAGACGCAGCGCATCCTCCGCGACTTCATCCGACGGCATCAGTCCGTACAGGATAATCCCCGCGCGCATCATCTGCTGACAGGTCTCGGGAAGCTCCAGAATCGCCGCACTGTTGGCGATATGGCAGATTTTCGGGCAGATCCCGTGCTCCGCGAGCAGCTCCCGCATGCGGACAAAACGTTCTGTCTGGACGGCTGTGAAGCTCTTGTCCGCCTCGTCCGCGCGCGCGAAATGGCTGAACAGGCCTTCGATCTGCAGGTTCGGCATTTCCGAGATCCGGCGGATCTGCCGGAGCGCTTTCTCCCGCTG
>CACZPA010000189.1 GCA_902782895.1 uncultured Eubacteriales bacterium | reverse complement strand
TAATTAGTCAATAGCGAAGATTTAAGGAGTGACAAGATGCCCTGTGAAATATCCGGCAGCGTCCATGTGAATGGCGTCTGCCTGCATCACGCAACTGCCGGAGCTTTGACAGGTCTATGGGCCGGACAATGACCAGACAATTCGTCGGACAATTAATCGGGAGGGACGGATAATGCGAGGAATAAAACAAATCACGGGGCTGCTGCTTGCGTTGATCCTTGTTTTTGCGGCGGCTGGATGCATCAGGATCGATCGGCCGGAAGACTCTGCGGCGGAGTCAAAGACGGAATCGACAGCAGAGTCATCGGCCGAATCGATGGCCGAGCCATCAGCTGCGAACGTTTCAACGGCGGCGCAGTCCTCGAGAGAAACGGAGGATAAAGAGATGCAGGCAAAGCTGCAGCAGGTGCAGGGCGAGTGGTATGATATCAATGGGGACACGATGCTTTTCATCGACGGAGATCAGGTAACGTTCCGCTTCGGGACATATGAACAGGTTTTCACTGTCGCCGTGGAGCAGCGGGGCGTCTATTGGTTCCTGGTTGAGAAAAACGGCCAGGACTTGGGATTCATTTCGGATATTGAAATCAGGGACGACGGATCGCTTTCCGCTTATGAAATGGTACTGGACGCGGATGGACATGACTTTCATTTTGTACGGGAGGATCAGATCGCGGAAGAGCGGCGGATTGTCGATCTCTCCAAGGACATGCCGAAGCAGATCGAATCCACAGAGATCCGCGATTTTACGCTGACTTTCAGCACGACGGCCGGTCGGTCCTACAATCTGGACGACAGATGGCGCGGCGCGCATTACAGCTGGAGCATTGAAAAACAGAGTGACGGCACATACTGGATGACTTTTAGCCAGGGCTATGATTCCTATATGGGCATCCAATTCAGTGATGAAGTCAGCAATGATTATGTCGACGGGCTCGCCGCGAAGATCGCGGAGATGGATCTAGCGGCCCATAACGGCTATTATCAACAGAACAACGTCAACCTCCCGGGATACTATCTATACGTAAAATACGAGTCCAAGGAAAAGCTGACGATCCAGGCGGAAGGCAACGCGGCGGATACTTGCGTTTTTGATCTCGCGGAGCTGATGGAATACGTATTCCTGCTTGTGGATACGGAGGAATAAGAACTATATTTGCGGTAGCAAGAGGAGACTGTGAGAAAATATGCTCGCAGTCTCTTCTTTTTATGTATTTTTCTTGACACTTGACATATGACACTTTAGTTAGATAAAACTTACTAAATATTACATAAACACAGCATTATTCGCTTGCGTTTTGCACTTTTATAGGATATAATCCAATTTATAAAGATGCAAGGGGAAAGTCAGCCTGTAATTTTGTACATTTGAAAAGTGAGGGGTTATAAAGATGAACACATGCAGTTGTAACAAAAGTGACCTTACTTTAATAGATAAGGTTTTGAAAGAGTATGCGGATACGCCGGGCAGTCTGATCGCGATTTTACAGAAGGCGCAGGCGATTTACGGCTATCTGCCCGCCGATGTGATCTATTACATCGCGGAAAAGACCGGTGTGAGCCCGGCAAAAGTCATGGGTGTGGCGACGTTCTACACGCAGTTCCGCCTGGAGCCGGTCGGAAAATACATGCTGATGCTGTGTCAGGGCACAGCCTGTCATGTCAATGGTTCGGAGCGAATCGCGGCGGCTTTGCAGGAGGAGCTTGGCATCGGGGACGGAGAAACCACGGCAGACGGACTATTTTCCATCAAACATGTGGCCTGTCTTGGCTGCTGCAGTCTGTCGCCGGTCATGATGATCAACGAAGATACCTATGGTTCGCTTACGCCGGATAAAGCACTGTCGATTATCCGCGAGATCCGGACGAAGGAGGTGCAGGGATGAGAGTTATCGTCGGAGAGGGCAGCTGCGGTCTGGCCGCGGGTGCCGGAAAAGTATATGAAGCCTTAAAGTCCAGTCTGGCAGGAATCGAGAACGTGAGCCTTGGAATTACCGGCTGCGTCGGGATGTGCTGGCTGGAACCGATCGTCGATCTGTATAACGGAAAGATGCTGCTGAGGCGGCTTGTGCATGTCGCTCCGGAAGACGCCGAGAAGATCGCGGCCGCGGTTTCGAGCGGAGATCTGTCCCTGACGGACTCGATCACGATCCGTAAAGAGGATGAAGAATTTCTGCATAAACAGACGCGAATCGCGCTTCGTCACTGTGGTGTGATCGATCCGGAGGACATTGGAGATTACATGGCGGACGATGGTTATAAGGCGCTTGCAAAGGTGCTGGATACCATGACACCGGAGCAGGTGATTGAGGAGATCAAGGTTTCAGGGCTGGCCGGACGCGGCGGGGCGGGCTTCCCGACGTGGTTCAAGTGGAATGCCGCACGCGCGGCCGAGGGAGGCCCAAAATATCTGATCTGCAACGCGGACGAAGGGGATCCCGGCGCTTTCATGGACCGCGCCGTTATCGAGTCCGATCCGCATAACCTGATCGAAGGCATGATGATTGCTGCCTACGCGATCGGCGCGGCGGAAGCGATCGTCTATGTCAGAGCGGAATATCCGCTTGCGATCGTTAGATTGGAGAAGGCGATCCGGCAGGCGAGGGAGGCTGGCAAGCTCGGCAAGAACATTATGGGCAGCGGTTTTTCCTGCGATATGCGGATCAAGGCCGGTGCCGGTGCTTTTGTGTGCGGCGAGGAGACCGCGCTGATCGAGTCGCTGGAAGGCAATCGTGGAATGCCGCGGCTGAAGCCGCCTTTCCCCGCCAACAGCGGATACTGGCAGAAACCATCCAATATCAACAACGTAGAGACTTTCGCGAACGTCTCCTGGATCATGCTGAACGGCGGAGATCAGTTTGCCGCGATGGGGACGGAGGACAGTAAAGGCACGAAGGTCTTCGCACTGACGGGCAAGATCAAGAGGGGTGGCCTGGTAGAGATTCCGATGGGCAAGACCCTGCGGGAAGTCATTTTTGACATCGGCGGCGGGATCCGCGACGATAAGGAATTCAAAGCGGTGCAGATGGGTGGGCCGTCGGGCGGTTGCATTCCTGCGTCCCTGCTGGATACGCCGATCGATTACAAGAAGCTTAGCGCGACAGGCGCCATCATGGGTTCCGGCGGCATGGTCGTCATGGACGAAAGCACCTGCATGGTCGGAATGGCCAAATTTTTCCTGGACTTCACGGCGAAGGAATCCTGCGGCAAATGCGTGCACTGCCGGATCGGCACGAAGCGCATGCAGGAGATCCTGACGCGGATTACGAATGGTGAGGGCCGCGAGGGCGATATCAAGCTGCTCGAAGAGCTGTGCAACGCGATCAAGGACGGTGCGCTCTGCGGGCTGGGCCAGACGGCACCGAATCCTGTACTGACGACGCTGCGGTATTTCCGCGACGAGTATGAGGCACATATTTACGAGAAGAAGTGTCCCGCGAAGTCCTGCAGCGCGCTGCTGACGTATTCGATCGATTCGGCCAAATGCGTCGGCTGTACGATGTGCGCGAGGAAGTGCCCGGCTAAGGCTATCACCGGTACGGTCAGGAATCCGCATTCCATCGATCCCGATACGTGCATACGCTGCGGACAGTGCCTGAACGCATGCCGCTTTGGCGCCGTTTCGGTAGGTTAAGGGGGGGATAATGATGTCTGAAATCACGATTACAATAAACGGGAAAGTCTGTAAGGGATCTCAGGGCGATACGATTTTTAAGATTGCCAAGGAGAACGGAATCTATATTCCGAATCTGTGCTATGACCCCAGTGTGGCCCGCTATGGCGCCTGCGGACTGTGCCTTGTGCAGGATGAGAAGAGTCCCAAACTGATTCGTTCCTGTTCTACAATTGCAGCGGACGGGCAGGTGCTGTGCACCGACAACGACAGGATTCATCAGGCCCGTAAGATCGCGCTGGAGCTGTTGATGAGCGATCATGAGGGCGATTGCGTCGGGCCCTGCCGCCTGGCGTGTCCCGCGGAAACGGCCTGCCAGGAATATGTGAAGCAGGTTGCACTTGGCAATACCCGGGAGGCCGTGCGGATCGTCAAGGAGAAGCTGCCGCTGCCTGCGAGCATCGGCTATGTCTGCCCGCATCCCTGCGAAAGCGAGTGCCGCAGACGTCTGGTAGAGCAGCCGATCAGTATCGCGATGATCAAGCGCTTTATGGCGACAGATCAGCTTGGCAGGGAAGACCGCTGGAAGCCAGAGATCGCGCCTCCGACCGGCAAAAAGGTCGGCGTCATCGGCGGCGGCCCGGCAGGCCTGACGGCGGCTTACTATCTGGCTTTGAAGGGGCATGAGGTGACGGTACATGACGCGATGCCGCAGATGGGCGGCATGCTGCGTTATGGTATTCCGGAGTACCGGCTGCCGAAGGCGGTTTTGGATGCTGAGATCGCGGAGATTGCAGAATGCGGAGTCAAGCTGGTTAACGGTTGCAAGATCGGCAGGGACATTTCTTTTGAGGAATACAGAAAGCAGTATGACGCGGTTGTTGTTTCCATCGGTGCCTGGAAGAGCACTCCGCTGCGCTGTCCGGGAGAGAATCTGGAGGGCGTGTACGGTGGGATTGATTTTCTGCGGAGTGTGGCGCTCGGCGAGCCGGCCGCGATCGGAAAGAGGACGGCGATCGTCGGGGGCGGCAATACCGCGATGGATGCCTGCCGCACAGCTGTGCGACTTGGCGCGGAAGAAGTTTATGTGATTTACCGTCGTACGCGGGACGAGATGCCAGCGGCCGCGGACGAGATCGACGAGGCGATCGAGGAAGGCGTTACGTTTAAATTCCTGACGAATCCGGACTCCATTCTTGGCGAGGGCGGCAAGGTCAAAAAACTGAAGCTGCAGGTTATGGAGCTTGGGGAGCCGGATGCTTCCGGCCGCCGGAGTCCGGTTCCGGTAGAGGGCAAGTTTGAGTATCTCGAGGTGGACAGTGTAATCGAGGCTATCGGGCAGAAGGTGGATACGGCAGGCTTTGATATCGGATTGAACAGCCGTGGAATCATCGCGGCGGATGAACTGTCCTTCCATACATCGCTGCCAGGTGTTTTTGCGGTCGGTGACGCGACCAACAGAGGCGCCGATATCGCGATCGCGGCGATTGGCGAGGCAGGGCGGGCTGCCGATGTGATTGATGCTTATCTTGCCGGGGTCGAGAGGCCTTACAGAAAGCCCTATGTATCCAAGCGGGTGGTGACGGCGGAGGATTTCAAGGACCGCGAGACACAGCCGCGGTTCGCCGTCGTGAACCGTCCCGCTGCGGAGCGCAGATGTGATTTCCGGCCGGTAAATAGCGGTTACACCGCCGAAGAAGCCATGCGTGAAGCGCGGCGCTGCCTGGAGTGCGGGTGCCACGATTTTCATGACTGCCGCCTGATCAGCACGGCCAACGATATCGAAATCCATCCGGAGCGGCTTGCCGGCGCGAAGCATGCAAGGTTCACGGAGACAAGGCTTGCGGTTATCGAGCGGGATCAAGGCAAGTGTATCACCTGCAATCTCTGCGTCCGAGTCTGTGACGAAGTCGTCGGCAAGGGGATTCTGGGGTTGGTCGGCCGTGGCTTTGAGACTGTGATCAAGCCGGAATTCAACGATCCGGCCGTGATCGCGTCCTGCAAGGATTGCCTGAAATGCGCGGAAGCCTGCCCGACCGGAGCCCTCAAGATTCTCGACGGTATCTGAATACGTCTCACTTTATTTTAATATATTTCAATGGGTTTTATTGTATTTCAAATG
>CACZPA010000188.1 GCA_902782895.1 uncultured Eubacteriales bacterium | reverse complement strand
TCCCTATTAAACTCTTCTGCGCTTAGGCGGACGGCATCCGTTATGCGGAACCGGGGTAACGTCCGTGATCATGGTAACTTCCAGACCAGCAACCTGCAGAGCGCGGATTGCGGACTCGCGTCCTGCGCCGGGGCCCTTTACGTATACTTCCACAGTCTTGAGACCATGCTCCATAGCGGCTCTCGCGGCTGTCTCAGCGGCCATCTGCGCTGCATAAGGGGTATTCTTACGGGATCCTCTGAATCCCAGTCCGCCCGCGCTTGCCCAGCTAAGAGCGTTGCCGGCGGTGTCGGTCATCGTAACGATGGTATTGTTAAATGTAGACTGAATATGCGCCTGACCCTTTTCAACATTCTTGCGGTTACGACGGCGCGCAGCTCTTTTGGCTGCAGAATCATTTTTTGCCATTTCCTAACCTCCTGATTACTTTTTCTTGTTGGCCACAGTTCTCTTGGGGCCTTTGCGGGTACGCGCATTGTTCTTGGTATTCTGTCCGCGCACAGGAAGACCTCTGCGATGACGGATACCGCGATAGGAACCGATCTCTGTAAGTCTCTTGATATTCATCGCTACTTCGCGACGAAGGTCACCCTCTACTACCTGTGTATTGGCGATGACGTCACGGATTCTGGCTTCTTCCTCATCCGTAAGATCGCTGACGCGGGTATCAGGGTTGACGTTAGCTTCTGCCAGAATTCTGGTAGCGCTGGTACGGCCGATTCCGTATACATACGTAAGGCCGATCTCGATACGCTTCTCTCTGGGCAGATCCACACCTGCAATTCGTGCCATGTTTGTCAAGCACCTCCTGATAAATTTTCGTCCTTCTCACTATGCCGTCCGTGGTGTATCGCGACGGCCGAGAAGTTTACAATCCGCAGACATCCGAAGAGTCTGCAATTTAGTATTATACCCCGGTTTCTGCACAAATGCAAGAGTTATTTTTTAAAAATTCGTAAAAGAAATGACAAAAAGTCCTATAAATAAACCGGTCCAGCGGTATGAACCGCAGGTATAACAAAAACCGCGGCCCCCTTCCGGGAAATCCCGGAACCGGAGAAGCCGCGGTTTATTATTGATGTACCGTGCGCGTCGGTTACAGCACTGTCTTATCGGGTAATGATGTCTACCGGCACGTTGAAGATCTTCGCGATCTTAAGGATGGTATCGATATGTCTGCCGACGCCGGCCGCCATATGGTGGGTCGGGCCCGCCTCAGACCACTTGTCGCAGAACTCTGCTGCCGAGCAGTTGAAGCGCATGCGCATATTGGTATCTCCGAACATGAAGATCGGTCCTTCTTCATTAACGCCCTCTGCCACTACGAACTTGAAGTGTCCGTCGCGGTCCTGCGTAATGCCCAGGAAGGTGATCGGCTGATTGACCGGCGGATAGAACTGCGTCAGATAGCCGCCGCCCGTCTTGCCGTGGAAAACAGGCACGATCTTCATCGTCGGCTTGTGCGCCTGTGAGATGTCCGCGTCACCGGAGCCCGAATGTCCGATAATGCAGATATCTTCGTCAAAATCGATCGAATACATCTCAGAAAGCTGTCCGGTGCCGGAGATCGTCTTCATGATGCTCATGGCCATGGCAACCTTCATATCGCCCTCTACCGCGCAGGCTGTTCCCTGCTTGATCAGCATGGAGAACGCCGGGATCAGCATGCTGTCCAGCTTGCCGGCAACGCCCTGTGCAAAACCGTCATAGTGGCTGGCGACAAGGCCCAGCTGTTCATCCTTGACCCACTGTTCGAAAGCCACAACGTAACGGGCCATATCCCAGACCTTCTCAACCGTACCGCCGCCTTCGATTTCAAAGGTGTCGAGGATCTCCTCCGCCTTGGCGCGGATAGCCTTCTCGTCGGTGATATTGTCGGCGATAGCCCACATTTTCTCCCAGTCAAACTGCTTGGTATACAGGAACATGCGGTGATACAGGTTCGTCTCGTCAATGTACAGATCCATCATGCCCGGATAAGGACGTCCGATCTGCGCGATATTGGTGTCACGGAAACGTCTTCTGACCTGAGCGGCTCTGCACCAGTCCTCGATCTCCGCCTGCAGATGAGGATCTCCGCCCTCATCGACGCCCGTGATGACGGCATGACGCTTGCCGGCACGCTCAAGGTCTGCAACCATTTCACCGACAGCACCGCAGGCGTACAGCTCGCCAAGCCATGTCGGCGTATCCGTAGTAGCATACTCGGGGGCGCGTTTCTTCTGTACATTGACCAGAACAACGGGAACGTCCAGATCCCGTACCGCGGGCAGCATATTATAGGATGTCGCGTAGGTCAGGAGCTGCAGAATAACCAGGTCTACATCTGCCGCGCGGAACTTGTCTCCCGCGGCCATAGCCAATTCCTTGGTGGTTACGATTCCGCCGTCGATAAGCTCTACAGAATCCGGAATCCGGGTCTTGAACTTGGCGTACTGAGCTTCGAACTCCGGTACCAATGACGGGAACTGGGGCAGATATGCTCCCAGAGCGATGGCAAATACACCGATTCTTGCCTTCGTGTTAACGATCATACTAATGCCTCCTTGTTATACATGTTTCTGTATCTCAGCACATATCCCGAAATTTACTGCGGCTGCTTGCCGATGTAAGCAAGGATTCCGCCGTCAACGTACAGAATATGTCCGTTTACGAAGTTAGAAGCGTCGGACGCAAGGAAAACAGCCGGTCCCTGCAGATCCTCGGTCGTGCCCCAACGCGCGGCCGGCGTTTTGGCGACGATAAAGCTGTCGAACGGATGACGGCTGCCATCGGGCTGACGCTCGCGCAGTGGCGCGGTCTGCGGGGTCGCGATGTATCCGGGCCCGATACCGTTGCACTGAATATTGAATTCACCGTATTCAGAAGCAATATTGCGGGTCAGCATCTTCAGTCCGCCCTTAGCCGCCGCATACGCGGAAACGGTCTCGCGGCCGAGCTCGCTCATCATGGAGCAGATGTTGATGATCTTGCCGTGTCCCTTTTCGATCATTCCCGGGATAACCGCCTTGGAAACGATGAACGGGGCGTTCAGATCGACGTCGATGACCTTGCGGAACTCATCCGCGCTCATCTCCGTCATCGGAATTCTGCGGATGATGCCCGCGTTATTGACCAGAATATCGATCACGCCGACTTCCTCGTTGATCTTCTTGACAAGGTCCTGTACCGCAGCTTCATTTGTTACATCGCAGACATAACCGTGCGCGGGGATTCCTTCTTCTTTATAAGAAGCAAGACCTCTGTCCACAAGTTCCTGATTGATATCGTTGAATACAATAGTAGCACCTGCTCTGTAAAAAGCAGTCGCGATC
>CACZPA010000187.1 GCA_902782895.1 uncultured Eubacteriales bacterium | reverse complement strand
TCCGTAACGGTCTGCGGCAGCAGCGGATCATAGTGCAGCGGCCAGTCCTGATAAATCTGTGCTCCGATTAAATCAGCGTTAAACATTTGTGTGCCCCCCTTTATCTTTATAATTGTGAAATGATTACCCAAATAATCTGCGCAGCAGGATCAGCGCCAGAATGAGCGGGACGATAAGGAGAATCTCACCAATGACACTCATATACCAGCGGTAGGTCTTCTTATTTCGGCCAGCCTGCGCCTCCGCCCATGTATCCTTGATGGGCTCGGTGTCCGGCTGCTCTTCTTCCGCATCGAGCCTTTTCGCGTCGAGCTCCTCGTTCATGAATACATCCTCTCCCGGACTTCCTCTGCGTTCAGAACCGGTATGCCGCCTTCCGTAAGCACGGACGCCGCGCGGGTATTATCACTCGTCCGGAAAATAATCATCGCGTGACTGCTGAGTTTTGTTCCAAACGCGTACATATACTCAACGTTGATTCCCGCGTCCGCCATCAGGCTCACCGGTTTGTAAAGCCCGCCCGGCGTATCGACGACGTCGATCGCAATCACCTGTGTGGCTTTCACCGCAAAACCCGCGTCCTGCAGGAGCCTTTCGGCCTTCTCCGGATCCGACAGGATCATGCGGAGTACACCGTATTCCGTCATATCGGATACGGAAAGTCCGTTGATATCGATATTCCCCTCCGCCAATACCCGCAGAACCGATTTCATGCTTCCCGGGCTGTTCTGTACATAAAGCGAAAGCTGCGTAAGCGAAGCGTTCATTTTCTGTCTCCTTCTGTCTTTATTCGTCATCCTGTATGCTTATTCGTCCTCGTCCTGCTGCTTGTATTCCACATCGTCCGTCTCGTCCGAGACCGACGTTTTGCTTTCCATCGGGCGGAAGATCCTGTGCGGCTCCTCTTCCGCGTGGAAAGCGCGTGACAGTGCCTCGTTGTAGAAAAACTCCTGCGCGTTGATGACCGGCTTGCCGCGTCCGTCCGCCTTGGTGTATCCTCCGTCCCTGTCCATTACGCGGGCTTTCTGCGTATCCGAGAGATAGATCCGAAGCATATCCCACAGGCGTTTACGGAGCTTCTCGTCCTCGATCGGGAACAGGAGCTCCACGCGGCGGTCCAGGTTGCGGCTCATCCAGTCCGCGCTGGACAGATAATACTCTTCATGACTGTCATTGTAGAAATAATAGATGCGGCTGTGCTCCAGAAGCCATCCGACGATGCTGCGGACATGGATATTCTCGGAAACGCCGGGGATGCCGGGACGCAGCGCACAGATTCCGCGTACGATCAGATCGATCTCAACGCCCGCGGAAGATGCTTCATAGAGGTAAGCGATAATCTCCGGATCCAGCAGCGAATTCATCTTCGCGACGATCCTGGCCTTGCGGCCTGCCCGCGCGTGCTCTGTTTCGCGGGAGATCAGCGCGATGAATCTGCGGCGCAGTCCGATCGGTGCTGCCGTCAGGCTCCGCATATCCGGCGGATCTCCGTAACCCGTAAGGGAATTGAACAGCGCCGAAGCGTCCGCTCCGATCGTCTCCCTGCAGGTAAAGAAACCGATATCCGTATACAGCCGCGCAGTCACATCATTATAGTTACCGGTACTCATGTGAATATAGCGGCGGATCCTGTCCTCATCCCGCCGTACGACGATCGTCAGCTTGCAGTGCGTCTTCAGACCGACCAGGCCGTAGATAACGTGACAGCCGGCTTTTTCAAGCTTCTTCGCCCACTGGATGTTGTTTTCCTCGTCAAAACGCGCCTTGACCTCGACAAGCGCCGTTACCTGTTTGCCGTTGTCCGCGGCTTTGGCAAGCGCCTGTACGATCGGCGAATTGCCGCTCACGCGGTACAGTGTCTGCTTGATCGCGAGAACATTCGGATCCTCCGATGCCTTCTCGATAAAGCTGACAACCGGCTGGAAGCTTTCATACGGATGGGACAGCAGAATGTCCTTCTTGCGGATCGCGGCATACAGGTCCTCTTCTTCAACAAGATCCTGCGGCACCTGCGGAACCAGATCTTCTTTCTTCAGATAATCCAGAGGCATCAGTCTGCCCGCACGGGAGATAAACGAAATATCGACCGGACCGTCCACAAGATAGAGATCCTGTTTCTCCAGTTCAAGCGCTTTGAGCAGATAGGAGCTGAGCTTGGGATCCGCTCCCTGATTCATTTCCAGACGAACGGCCTCGCCTCTACGGCGCTGTTTCAGGGACTGCTCCATCTCACGCAACAGATCCTGCGCGTCCTCTTCCTGGAAGGAAAAGTCGCCGCTCCGCGTGATCCGGTAGGCGGCAATGGCTTCCACCTTATACCCAGGGAAAAGCTTCTCCATAAACATCGTCAGGACATCCTCGAGCAGTATAAACGTCCCTCCCGGGAGCTGTACAAGCCTCGGCAGGACGCTGGGCGCCTGTACCGTCGCGAAATGCTTCTTGCCCTCCGGATCGCGCACGAACAGGGCGAGGTTCAGACTCTTATTCAGGATCAGCGGGAAAGGCCGTGACGGATCCACTGCCATCGGTGTCAGGACCGGGTAGAATTCGTCCTCAAACTGCCGCTCCAGGAATGCTCTGTCCTCTTCTCCGCAGTGTGAAGGGTCCGTAATCACAAAGCCTTCTTTCTTAAGCTGCGGGATCAGCATCTTGTTGTAGATCGCGTAAACATCCTCTATCAGGCGGTGCGTACGGACAGAGATCGCCTTAAACTGCTCAGAGCTTGTCATGCCGGCCGGATCCACTTTTTCCGGCTGTTTGCGTCCGGCGTCATGGATATCGTCCTTCAGTCCGGCGACACGCACCATAAAGAACTCATCCAGATTGGACAAGGTGATTCCGAGGAATTTAGCCCTCTCCAGTAGCGGATTCTGCGTATCTTTTGCTTCGTCGAGCACCCTCTGGTCAAATTCCAGCCAGGACAGTTCCCGGTTGATATAATACTCAGGCTTCAGATAATCCCCTGCACTCATCGGTTACATTCCTCCTTTAAGATGAAGCTCCAGTTCAAGGCCCAGAATCTCAAGGACCTGCATGGCAAAGCCGGACAGTCTCCATTGCTCCAGCATCGCGTTCTGCTTTGTCTGCGCTGTCAGGATCAGGTGATTCTTGCTGATCTGAATGCCGACCTCGTTGAATTTCTGTTTGCGGCTGTAATCCAGTCCGTCCGCCAGACGCATGATC
>CACZPA010000186.1 GCA_902782895.1 uncultured Eubacteriales bacterium | reverse complement strand
GCTCGGAATCCTTATCCAGGTTGATAACCTTTGCATAGCAGCCGCCTTCCAGATTGAAGACGCCGTTATCATCCCAGCCGTGCTCGTCATCGCCGATCAGAAGTCTCTTAGGATCGGTGGAAAGCGTGGTCTTACCGGTTCCGGACAGTCCGAAGAAGATCGCCGTATTCTTGCCTTCCATATCGGTATTCGCGGAGCAATGCATGGAAGCAATGCCCTTAAGCGGCAGATAGTAGTTCATCATGGAGAACAGACCCTTCTTCATCTCGCCGCCGTACCATGTATTCAGGATGACCTGCTCACGGCTCGTTACGTTGAACGCAACGCAGGTATCAGAGTTCAGTCCAAGCTCTTCGTAGTTCTCAACTCTGGCCTTGGAAGCGGTGTAAACAACGAAATCAGGTGTGAATCCTTCCAACTCTTCCGCTGTCGGCTTAATGAACATGTTGGTAACGAAATGAGCCTGCCAGGCCACTTCCATCACGAAACGGACAGCCATGCGGGTGTCAGCGTTAGCGCCGCAGAATGCGTCTACGACATACAGCTTCTTGCCGGAGAGCTGCTTCTTGGCCAGATCTTTAACGATATTCCATGTCTCAATCGTCATCGGATGGTTGTCGTTCGGATACGCGGGAGTATTCCACCAAACGGTATCCTTGGAATTCTCATCCATAACGATGTATTTGTCTTTAGGCGAACGTCCGGTGTAGATACCGGTCATAACGTTCACAGCACCAAGCTCTGTGAGTTTGCCTTTGTCGTATCCTTCCAGAGAAGGATCCATTTCGTCATTGAATAACTGCTCGTAAGAGGGATTATAGATAATCTCTTTGACATCTACGATGCCGTACTTGCTTAAATCAACAGCTGCCATACTTTTAACCTCTCCCCTATTTGATGATATGCGCAAGAACCCTCATACGCTCCAAAGGCTCCCACACACCCAACCTATTTATACCATAAAACCAGGACAGAAACAAGAGTATTCCTCAAAATAATTGTGAACATTTGTTAAAAAATCGTCGAAGTCTGTAAAGCCTGACCGGGTTTCGACAAAGTATTCGCAAAATAATTTTTATTCGCGAATACTTGTATTTTCAATCTTATGATGCTATAATTGCGTCTGAAAGGATCTGATATATATGACATTCCAACAGCTAATGGGATACACCAGACGAGCCATAGACGACTATCAGATGATCTCGGAAGGCGATAAAATCGCCATCGGTGTCTCCGGCGGCAAGGACAGCCTCGCGCTGGCTGTCGCGCTCAAGGGCCTGCAGGCATATTATCCGAAGCATTTTGAAATAGCTGCTTTTACCGTCTCTCTTGGCTTTCCGGAATTTGACACTTCCGGAATCGAGGAATTCATGGCCGCGCAAGGCATTCCTTATTCGGTTATACAGACCAATATCGCGCATATTGTCTTTGAGGAACGTAAAGAGCAATCCCCCTGCTCTCTTTGTTCCAAGCTGCGCAAGGGCGCGCTGAACCGTTTCGCGGCGGAGAATCACTGCAACAAGGTCGCTCTTGGCCATCATAACGAGGATGTTGTAGAGACCTTTTATATGAGCCTGTTCTATGAGGGCCGCCTGCATACTTTTGCCCCTGTCACTCAATGGGACCGTACCGGTCTTGTAGCGATCCGTCCCCTTCTCTATGTGCACGAAGGCGACATCGTCTCATACGCGAGACTTAACAGCTTCCCCGTTCTCAAGAATCCGTGTCCGGAAGACGGCCATTCCAACCGCGAGTCCATGAAGGAACAGATCCGGGCCTGGAATCATCAATACGATCATATTACGGACAAAACATTCCGCGCGCTGCAGGATGAACTGTCCGAGTGGAAAATCATCCGAAAGGAGCGACGATCATGAGCGGATCTTATCATGAAGAACAACGCCGTAAGAATATATTGAAGCTGAGAGATCTGATGCTGGATCTGCCGGACTTCTGTTTTGAATACTTTCAGGGGATCGAAACAACGACCGCAGAACGCACCCGTCTCGGCTACGGATACGATCTGAAGCTGTTCTTCGCTTATCTATGCGATCATAAGAAGGAATTCGCCGGCAAAACCATCGATGATCTGACCCTGGAGGATCTGGATACCGTGCAGGTGCGGGATATCGAGCGTTTCCTTGAATACGTTACTTACTATCAGGGAGAATCCGGAGACGGCCGTGTACGGGAGCTGAAAAATGGCGAGAACGGTAAAGCCCGTAAAGTCGCCGCGATCCGCAGCCTGTTCAAATACTTCTATAAAAAGCAGTCTATCCATAACAATCCCGCCATGCTGATCAGCACGCCCAAGATCCATGAGAAGAACATCATCCGTCTTGAAACCGACGAGATGGCAAAGCTTCTGGATGAAGTCGATACGGCAGACAAGATGACCAAACATCAGCAGGCCTATCATGAAGCAACGCATCTGCGCGATCAGGCGCTGATCACCTTGCTGCTGGGCACCGGCATGCGTGTCTCGGAATGTGTAGGCGTCAATCTGAGCGATATAGACTACAGTATTAACGGCGTCAAGATCACACGCAAAGGCGGAAATGAAGCCGTCCTGTATTTCGGTCCTGAAATCGAAGCTGCTCTCAAGGCATATGAAAAACAACGCCGTGAGATCATCCCTCTCGCAGGATCAGAAGACGCCTTCTTCCTCTCTCTGCAAAAGAAACGCATCACGGTCCGTGCCGTGGAAAATCTTGTTAAAAAATATGCTTCCTCTGTAACGAATCTCAAGAAAATCTCTCCTCATAAGCTCCGTTCCAGCTATGGTACAGCCTTATATAACGAGACGAACGATATCTATCTTGTAGCCGACGTTTTGGGACATAAAGACGTCAATACAACGAGACGGCATTACGCACAGATGGAAGACTCCAGGCGCCGTCAGGCAGCTGGAGCCGTCATTATCAGAGAAGACACTACACCAAAGAGTGCCGAATGATTCCGGGCGATTCGTCCGGTGAAAAACAATTAACAATCAATACTATGCGCTGATGCGTTTACGAACCCGAAGATACCGGTACGATCAGATACTGACCTTCGTAAATAAAGTCGGAAGAAATATGATTCAACTGCTCGATCTCCCGTACGAGAGAACGAATCTCTGTCCCGGACGATACATAACGGGAAGCGATATCCCATACCGTATCTCCCGTCTCGATGCAGACGGACTCATAGACCGGTCCGGCGGAATCATTTTTAGCGAACGTAATTTTGGGTGAAAGCATTGCCGAGAGCAGGATCAGAACCACAAGCATCCCGGCCGCGGCTGCTCCTAGAAGAGCCATTCTTCTCTTATCAACTGTAATATCCCGACTGATATGCCCCGTGCAGAAGCCGGGGTTTTTTATTGTAACTGTCGCAGAATGATTGTACATAGGTGTTCTCCTTTGCTGTAAACCGCTTGTTAAGCCATCTTGCGGAATCTGTTTGCATCTGTTCTCATTAACGAGAACAGGCTCTTGAATGTTTGTTCTTGTTACAGTATCGATTATATACAGAACGTTCGTTCTTGTCAATACTATTTTCGTAAATTTACGAACAAAATTTCTCATTAAAATTTTAGAACAAGCGTTTGACATTCTATTTCGTTCGTGTTATAATGGGAACAGAGTTATAAGAAGGGGGAACATTCTCTATGAAAGGCAATTCTTTATCTGCAAAGCAGAAGCAGATTCTGGATTTTATTATTCAGAAACAATCGGAAAAAGGTTATCCGCCGTCAGTCAGAGAGATCTGTGAGGCTGCGAATCTGAGTTCCACTTCTACTGTACATGGACATCTGGAGCGTCTTGAGCGCAAGGGATATATCCGCAGGGATCCGACAAAGCCTCGTGCAATCGAGATTCTGGTACGCCCGGACGGCGCTGCTCTTCCGGAGGATCTGCCGGAGCCGGAGTTTGATGAAGCTCCTCCCGCGGACGTTGCACAGGTACCTGTTATCGGGCGGGTCGCGGCCGGCCAGCCGATTCTTGCGTCCGAGAATCTGGAGTCCCGTTTTCCGCTTCCGTTGAGCCTTCTGGGCAGCGAGCCCGAGAAGTGTTTTATGCTGCATGTCAAGGGCGAGAGCATGATCAATGCCGGTATCCTTGACGGAGATCTGATCGTTGTACATCAGCAGAACGTAGCGCAGAACGGACAGATTGTTGTAGCTTTGATCGACGACAGCGCTACTGTCAAACGTTATTTCCGTGAGAAGGATTTTATCCGTCTGCAGCCGGAGAATGACCTGATGGAGCCGATTTACGTTAAGGACGCTTCCATCCTCGGCAAGGTCATCGGCGTATTCCGCTCTCTCGCTTAAGTCTTCCCCTCCCTTCTTCTTGCCCTGATACAGTACTTTTACCCTAAGCTGGTTCTTTTCAGGTCACAATAAAGCCACCGGATCTCTCCGGTGGCTTTAACTATCAGCATAGAATATGAAGTTATTGAGCTGCAGAACCGATCCCGTATCGCGGTATTATTCGTGTTCTCTGATCGACAGGGTCAGCATGATCAGACCGATCAGCAAGCAGGTCGCGCCGACAATACCGACCAGAATAATGACAAGCCCCTGCTGCGGATATGCCGGATGGAACTGGTGGATATTGCCCTTCCACATTCCTTCTGCCGGAATCGCGTTCTTCACGGATACAACGTCAAATATCATGGCAGCCGTAAATACCGCTATCAGACTCCAGGCGATAATAAGCTTTTTCTTCATAGCTATTGCTCCTATTATTTATAATCCGACTTCGTCTCCTATAATGATCATCCGGAAACGATCCGGTTCTTTCCAGCCGTCATAGATCACGCCCAGATAATTGCACATGCGTTTGCGCGTCGTGCAGTCTTCACAGTAACCGCTTAAGGTGCAGGGCGTATCATGACCGTTACGTCTGGCATTCAGTGGCGCGATCGTCTTGATGCGTGCGACAGCCTCGTCAATGTCTTTCACGATTTTATTGGCGCCGGCGACAATGATTACATGGCTGGGGCCAAAAATCATCGCGGCTACGCGGTTGCCGGAGCAATCCATGTTGACAAGCTCGCCGCTGCGCGTGATCGCGTTCGTACCCGTCAGGAAATAATCCGCGCTGAGCGCTTCATGATATTTCTGTACATGGTCCTCACACTGATAACGGTCGATGAGCTTATAATTGCCTTTGCGGAAATGATCGATCACGTCCAGCTGGTTCAGCGTGACGGATCCGCCCAGGCCGATGGAAACGCCTTCCGGCACCATGGCAAGAAGCATTTCCCTTGCCTCTTCCAATGTGTCTACATAGACTGCGTTGAAGCCTTTCTCGTTCAGCTTCTTTGTAATGCTTTTGCCAATGGCTTCATAACGCCATTTTTTGATGGGATCATTCATTTGAATAGTCCTATTTGCGGATTGGCCTGCATGCGGTGATTCTCGATCAGCGTATTGATCTTTGCTGTCGGATCCAGCAGCAGACTGACGGACATATCGTGGTTAAGCGCCGCGATCAGATACGTCATGTACTTGGAACAGTCAACCTCGTAATACCAGGAGACTTCTTTAAGCTCCGGACGGCGGTACGTCAGGTTGGAAGAAAGAACGGCCGAGAGGACACCCTCATCGACAGCCTTCTGGAACTTATCGATACCGTCTGTAAAGAGCGCATATGTGCATCCGGCGAAAACTCTGCCGGCGCCGCGTTCCCGCAGGTCATAAGCGATATCCAGAACGGATTCACCGGACGAAATAATATCGTCATAGACCAGCACGTCCTTGCCGCCGACCGCGGATCCGAGGAATTCATGCGCGACAATCGGATTCTTGCCGTTGACGACCTGTGAATAGTCTCTGCGCTTATAATACATACCCAGCTCAACGCCAAGAACGGAGGCGTAGAATACATTCCGCTCCATCGCGCCTGTATCCGGGCTGACGACCATGAAATTATCCTTGTCGATCTGCAGATCCGGCACATGATTGAGCAGCGCCTTCAGAACCTGATAGTTCGGAAGAACGTTATCAAAACCCATCAGAGGAACCGCGTTGACAACACGCGGATCATGTGCGTCGAAGGTAACGATCTCCTCTACTCCCATGCTCTGAAGCTCCTGAAGGGCCATCGCGCAGTCCAGGCTCTCCCGCCTGTTGCGTCTGTGCTGTCTTCCGCCATAAAGAAGCGGCATGATGACATTCACACGGTGTGCTTTACCGGAAATCGCCTGAATGATTCGCTTCAGATCCGCGAAATGATCATCAGGACTCATTGGTACCGTCTGACCGAACATCGTATAAGTGCAGCTGTAATTGCCAGGATCGCATACAATATAGATATCCAGTCCACGGACGGATTCTTTCAGCATGGCTTTACCGTCGCCGGTCTGGAATCTCGGAACCTCCGGCTGTATCATGATCGGCATACGGACGATCTCCGGTCCGTGCAGATCCGAATACAGCTTAATCAGCCTCTCATTAACCTTCTTACACAGGTCCTCGGTTCCCTGCATCATGATAATCCCGATGGGTGCTACCTGATGATGGTGCTCAATCTGACTCGAAATCACATTTCCCGCCATAAAATGCCTCTCTTTCTGGTTAGAAACTCAACTAAGGACACATTTGCATTATATCACAGGAAAATTCAATTGAACAGACTTTCACTGAAAAAAAGCCGGAATCTCTTTTCTTTTTCATCAAGAAAAGGTATAATGGATAAATGCAGAGTCTGTTACAGGCACACATTAAGGAGGGTTATTCCATGACCATCGCAACCAGCACGATCGTCGGCTTTTTCATTGCCGGTATAGTACCGCTGATGTTTATCATCGGCGGACTCTACAAACTGCGTCGGATCCACAAGTATCCGCTGATCGCCATTGTTCTCGGCTTTGCCGTCTATTTCCTTTCTGGGCAGTTCCTGACTTCCATGTCCTATTCCTTGCTGACCTCTATCCCGGCAGTCAATGATTATCTGACCTCCCGCGATCATATACTGGTATATTATCTGGTTATCTCCCTTCTGCCTTCCCTGTTCCTTGCTCCGATCGCCTATCTTTTCCTCAGCTGGCTTAGGCGCGGCAAATGGACGATCTATGACGCGATCGCGGCCGGCATCTCCTACTGGATCTACAATGCCGTGTCCCTTGCTTTCGGATACGCGAACGAAGCCAGAATCTCAACGATGGTCAATAACGGTACCGTCTACACGCTCGTTAGCGAAACGGTTACCCGTGAAGAGATCGACGGATATCTGAAGATTCTGCAGACCGCCGATATCTGGCAGTGCCTGTTGGAGGTACTGGATTTCCTGCTCCTCGCGCTTACCGTTATCTTTGTCTTCGTGCTCACATATCACGCCATGAAGCGCAAGAAATTCACTTTTGCTCTGCTTGGAATGGCGATCCAGTTCGCAGCGCTTTTTACATCGGATTATTGCAGCATCATGCTGCCGACCTGGGGATACGCGATCGTGCTGTTCCTGGATATCGCGGCCGTCGGCGCCGGATTGTATCTCTATTACAGATGGTATACCAACCAGAGAATGATCCTGACACAGCAGCGCAACGAATTCAAAGCCCGCAAGCATGCCGAATATCTTGAAAAAATCGCCGCTAAGGAGGCAGAAGCTAAAGAGGCAGCCGCGCCGGAAGCGAAAAAAGCAGCTGAAAGTGCCAGCATTCCTGCTGCCGGATCCGAAAATCCTGCTGCTGATTCCGTAAACTCTGCTGCCGATTCTGTAAATACTTCTGCCGATTCCGTAAATCCTGCAGACAATTCTGACAATCTGTAACAAGACCGTTTCCTGAATGCAATCATTTCGAATTCTTGCGTTCACAATTTGTTCACACATGTTCTGTATACTATAACCATCGGAACTTTTTCATGTTTATATCTTCATTTTATTTTCTCCTCCAAATATATTTAGAGCGCTGGGATTCGTAACCCAGCGCTCCTTTTTATGCTTTATTCCCTTTTTGCCGCAGCTAAGGATCAGATCTCCTGCTGCTTGTAGGCCATATAGGATACCCGGCGGAAAATAAACCACCATCCGATGACGATCAGCAAAGCTGCCCACGGTTCCGCAAACGTCACCGCCGGCGTATTGTTCGCGAAGTGAATCAGATCCAGATTGACAAACATCTCATACCGCAGCACAGCAGGCTTTCCGAGATATGTATAGGTCATCCTGACAATCTGCGGCAGGATCAGATAGGCAAAGAGTCCCGAGAAGATCGATATGGATCTGGAATGCACCAGCGCGCTGATCATGACCGTAAACGTGACCATGATCACAGCCTGTACAAATACCGCAAGATACCGCAGCAGAACCGCGACGAAATACGGGATCCAATATACCGTACCGTTCCATACCGTCATGAAGACCGGCTGTGTTCCGATTACCGGATACAGGTATTTGCCGATGCACAGAGTGATCAGGCACTCCAGCAGCGCGACCCCAAGAAGCGTCACTTCCACGACAAGATACTTGGCATGCAGAATGCTCTTTCGCTTGAAAGGATACAGCACAAGCGTCGAGATCGTTCCGTAATGGTATTCCATGCAGACAAGCCATGCAGCCAGGATGATGCCAAGGATCACAACAGATGCCGACATCAGGAAAGAATTATCGAAGAACTGCAGATATGTCGTTTTTTCCGTATACACGTCCTTCAGGATATCCGAGGACGGCATATTGTTATTCAGCGCGAACAGATCCTTCTGGATGGAAGCATTTGCCTCTTCCATCAGCATCCGGTTCTCTCTGGCTGTCTCCGGATCCGAACTGTTGTCGTACGTCCATTCAATGATCTTACCCTGATTCTCCCGGATCCGCGAAATCGCGACGCTGACCCAGTTATCCTTTGCGTTCGCAGGGACGTTATAAGTAACATACCGCTCCAGCATCTCCGTGTCCGCCTGTGCCAGCGCAATCGTTTTATCCCCGCCTTCGACAAAGACGGATTCCTTCAGGTTCAGCAGGTGCTCTTCCGCCAGCTGAAGCTGCTCTTTGTTATAGGTGGAATAATCGTTTCCGAGAATATAGACCATCCATTCTTTGTTGGTCTCCTCCACCTCTGTCAGATCCAGATTGGACGGGAAACCGAAATACCGCTCCAGATCCTGCGCGTTCCAACCGTCTCTGACCGCGTCCATGAGCAGCAGATTGCGGAAATAACTGTCGACGATCCCCATGCGCCAATCCCAGGAAGGAATCCCGGAATCCAGGCAGAAACGATACTTCTGAATCTCGTTGGTCCAGCGGAGAACGTCAGCTTTATACTCTGTCTCGCTCGCCCATTCTTTCGCGTCGTATTCGGGATAACGCACAAGCTGCGCTTCCGCTCTGCTGATCTCCGTCTGATACGGTTCCTGCCAGGACACTTTGGTTTCCCTGTCGGAAAGCATCTGAATCCCGACAGCCAGTATCGCCGTACAAAGCGCAAGCGCGATCAGTGTCTTGATCCCTTTCCGGCCGAACAGTTTTATCCATTCATTCTGAAATAATTTACTCAATTTCAGCACCTCCGGTCAGAGAAGTATAAAGCTCTTCCAGCGTCTGCCGGTGCGTCCGGATCTCCTCCACCTCAACGCCCGCTTCGACCAGAATACGGTTCAGACGGGACGGAGACATCGTGCAGTCTTTAATCTCAAAAACACATTCTGCCGTTTTATCAAAGGCATATGTTTCGCTGACATCCTTATTCTGATTCTCGCGCAGCACCTGGAAAGCACGTTCTTCGCTGTCCTCTCCGACTCTGAGGATAAACGAAGAATCGTCTCCTTTCTGCAGGTCTTCGGTTGCTTTCTCCGCGATCAGATATCCATGCGACATGATCCCGATACGGTCACAGAGCTCTTCCATCTCCCCCAGCAGATAGCTGGTCAGAAGGACGGATGTCCCATTGGCCGCGATGCTCTTGATCAACTGTACAAAATCATGCATGGCAGACGGATCGAAGCCCTTGATCGGCTCATCGAGGATCAGAAGCTGCGGATATTTCAGAATGCTCTGCGCGATGGAAAGACGCTGCTTCATCCCCAGCGAGTAGCTCTTGACCTTCTGATGGATCACGCTCTTGAGGCCGACCTGCTCAGCCGCCTCGTCGACTCTGGCCTTCGTGATTTCCGGATACATATTGGCGGTCAGCATCAGATTCTGCCAGCCAGAAAGATACGGATAGTGGTTTGGATACTCCATCGTCGCTCCGATAAAATCCACCGCGTCCGCGTATTCTTTTTGATTGTCATATCCGGAGACCACGATATTGCCGGATGTCGGCCGCAGATGGCCGAGAATCATCTTGACAAGCGTGGTTTTGCCGGAATCATTCGGTCCGGTCAGGCCATAGATCTCGCCCTCCGTTACCTGCAGCGATACGTGATTGACCGCGGTAACAAGGCCGAATTTCTTTGTAACATTCTGAACGTCCAGTACAACTGACTGTGAACGCATATTTCCTCCTTATTCGCCGGTTCAGGCCCTGACTGTATTGGTCAGTCTGCCGATTCCGTCGATCTCACATACAACCTCGTCTCCGTCTTTCAGGAACTGCGGCGGATTCATGCCCATGCCGACGCCTGACGGCGTACCGGTTGAAATAATACTGCCTGCCTGCAGAACCATGCCCTGCGACAGTTCTTCAATAATAAAGTCCACTCCGAAGATCAGAAGCTCTGTATTGCTGTTCTGACGGAGTTCTCCGTTGACATAGGAACGGATTCCGACAGCGGGCGGACAGGCGAATTCGTCCACTGTTACGATCCACGGGCCCATCGGACAGCAGCCGGAGAGGCTCTTGCCGAAATGCCACTGCTGATGCAGATTCTGGACATCTCTGGCGCTGACGTCATTCACGATCGTATATCCAAAGATATACTTCCAGGCATCTTCACGGCTGACGTGATCCGCGTCCTTGCCCAGAATGACAGCGAATTCAGATTCATAGTCCAGGCGGGACGTAATGTCCGCGTGCAGCGGGATATCTGCCTTGTCGCCGGTCGCCTCATTCACTCTCTTGCTGAAATAGACCGCCTGCTCTCTTTTGCCGTCAAAAGCCTGATTTCTGGCCCTTGCGGACTCCGCGGCATGATCCATATAGTTGATGCCGAGGCACAGCACATCCTGCGCAGGATGCGGGATCGGAGCCAGCAGCGTGACATCCGCAAGAGGCGCGGACTTACCGGCGTCGAGTGCCGCCTGCAGCTTATTCTTGGCCTCTGCCGCTGCAAAAACAGCCGGATCCGTATTGCGGATCAGCTCCTGCATGGTTGCTTCCGCGAATCCGATATCGGCGAGCGCTACGATTCTGTCACCGCAGACCGCGCCGATACGTTCTGTCCCGTTCTGATCTTTGTATGTAGCCAGCTTCATTCTTCCATATCCTCCTTTGCCCATTGCAGGCTGCGGTTGACCGCTTTGTGCCATCCGCGCAGCTTTTTCTCCTGCTCGCTCTTGTCCATTCCGGAGACAAAGGTCTTCCCGGACTGTGTCAGAAGCATCAGTTCTTCCTTATCCTTCCAGAATCCGCACGCCAGACCCGCAAGATACGCGGCTCCCAGCGCGGTTGTTTCATTGATCGCACAGCGCACAACGCTGCCCTGGATCAGATCTGCCTGGAACTGCATCAGGAAATCATTAGCGGACGCTCCGCCGTCGACCTTCAGATTGCGGATCTGCATGCCTGTATCCTTCTGCATCGCGTCGAAAACGTCATAGCTCTGATACGCGATCGATTCCAATGCCGCGCGGATAAAATGATCCTTGGTGCAGCCGCGGGTCAGTCCGACGATCGTGCCGCGCGCGTAAGGATCCCAGAACGGCGCCGCAAGCCCCGTAAAGGCCGGGACCAGATAGACACCGGCTGTATCCTTTACACTCATCGCATAGCGTTCGCTGTCCGAAGCGTGCTGGAAGAGCCGCATTTCATCCCGCAGCCACTGAATGACCGCTCCGCCGACAAAGACGCTGCCCTCCAGGGCATACTGGGCTTTGCCGTTCTCTCCGACCGCGATCGTCGTCAGCAGGCGGTTTTTCGACGTTACGCAGTTGCTGCCTGTATTCATCAGCAGGAAGCATCCCGTACCGTAAGTATTTTTCACAGAGCCCGGCGTAAAGCAGCACTGTCCGAAGAGCGAACCCTGCTGGTCTCCGACAAGCGACCCGATCGGGACCTCTCCGCCGAGCACCTTTTCACTGCTGTAGCCGTAGATGTAACCGGAGTCCTTGACCTCCGGCAGCATCTGCCTCGGGATCCGGAAATACCGCAGGATCTCCTCATCCCATTCCAGTGTATGGATGTTGAAAAGCATCGTCCGGGATGCGTTCGTCGCGTCGGTTGCGAATACCTTGCCGCCGGTCAGATTCCACAGCAGCCAGGTGTCGACTGTGCCAAAAAGCAGTTCGCCCTTTTCCGCTCTCTCGCGGGATCCGGGCACATGGTCCAGAATCCATTCCAGCTTGGTCGCGGAGAAATACGGATCCGGGATCAGGCCGGTTTTCTCCGTCAATTCCTTATCGAATCCATCCTGATAGATCTTCTCGACGCGGTCCGCGGTGCGGCGGCACTGCCAGACGATTGCGTTATAGATCGGCTTGCCTGTATCTTTTTCCCACACGATGGTGGTCTCGCGCTGATTCGTGATACCGATCGCCGCGATCTCATTGATCCGGATGCCGGCCTGCGCCATCGCTTCCGTCGCGACAGACAGCTGCGATGCCCAGATATCGTTCGGATCATGCTCCACATAGCCGGGCTGCGGGAAAATCTGTCTGTATTCCTTCTGCGCTACACTTACCATCTTTGCGTTATGATCAAACAGGATACATCTGGAACTCGTCGTACCCTGATCCAAAGCCATTATATACTTTGCCATGACAATCGTCCCCTTTCGCATGATCATCTGCATTATATCATAGTTTACGTGAATCCGCAACGTACACCCGCGAATCTGAAACGTCATCGGCGGACTTGAATATTTAGGCCGTTTATGATATGATTCTGAATCGGAAAGAGAGGAACACATTATGGCATTAAGCAAAAACAACTATCCGTCATCTGTCAGAGACAATGTCCTTTATTTCAAAAAACAGGGGATTCCTGTCCCTCCTCCTCGCCTGCTGAAAACAGAGCATCAGATCGAGGAAATCCGTAAATCCTGCAAGGTCAATATCGCGGTGCTCGATAAGGTCGGTGAAATGATCCGTGCCGGGATTTCGACCGCGGAGATCGACCGCTGTGTATATCAGGAAACTACGGACTGGTGGGCGATTCCCGCGCCGCTTGGCTATGAGGGCTTTCCCAAAAGCGTCTGCACTTCGATCAACGATGTGATCTGTCACGGCATTCCGTCTGAAGAAGAGATTCTGAAGGACGGTGACATTATCAATGTCGACTGCTCCACCATTCTCAACGGGTATTTCTCCGATTCCTCGAGAATGTTCTGTATCGGAGAGGTCTTCGAGGAAAACCGCAAGCTTGTGGATGTTACCAAGCGCTGTGTCGAGCTTGGTCTGGAAGAGGTCAAGCCGTGGAAACAGATCGGTGATATCGGTGCCGCGATCAATGCGTATGCCCGTGAAAACGGTTACTCCGTCGTTGCCGAGATCGGCGGTCACGGCGTCGGGTTGGAATTCCATGAGGATCCCTATATCTGCCATACTTCTCACCGCAACACCGGCATGCTGATGGTCCCGGGAATGATCTTCACGATCGAACCGATGGTCAACATGGGTCGCGCCGGATTCCGCATCGACCGCAAAAACGGCTGGACCGTGACGACGCTCGACCACAAGCCCTCCGCCCAGTGGGAAATCATGGTGCTCGTCACCGAGACCGGACACGAGGTTCTGTGCTGGTAAAAGGCTACTGCATTCGCGTGTTTTGAACCATATTCGCATGTCTTGAACTATATTCGCTATCTATGACCGTGCGGGACTGATCTTCAGGATAAAATACGACATCGCAGCCATAAAAAAGGACCGTGAAGCCCGAGACTTCATGGTCCTGTTTTTATGGTTTAGGCCTGAACTTTTCCGGGCATTTTCTCCGGGAACAGTTTTATATTTCCGATAACTTCCGGGGACAGTTTAGTACGGAACGAAACCGTATTTTTGAAAAATATTCCGTAAACGGCTCCATCTCGATACGGAACGAAACGTGATTATCTGTTTTTATTCCGTATCTGCGACCCCGCGGCAATGAACCCATACGGAACAAAACATCATTTTTAGAGAATATTCCGTATTTGGGGACAGTATTGTACGGAACAAAACGGAGTTTTTGATAAAAGTTCTGTATCGGGCAGTTCTCCCAAGTCCAAAATGAAGGAAAGGCAACTCTCCGGCATCAGTACAGTCTTTATCTGAAGCACAGTCTCGGTCTATTAAAAAACAAAAGGCCATTCTTCGATCCAAAGAATAGCCTTCTCGTATACTATTGTACTGATTTCCCGCAGTTCGGGCAAAATCGGGATCCCGGCTTAAGTGGCGTTCCGCAGTTGGAACAATAATTGTCCCTGGAACCCGTGGAATATCCATGATACGGTGGATTCTGCGGAATTCCGGGCTGATACGCCTGCTGCCCGCCGAGCTGCGAATATCCCTGCCCGCCGAGCTGCCCGCCGAATTGCGTTTGCGGTTTCCCCAGCAGTGATTGTGTGGCCGCCTGGTTGATCTGCGACTGAATGTCATTCGGATAGCTGAAGTTGGAGATCTTGAAGTTGTTGATCGTCAGGCCGATCTTGATCAGCTCCATATCCAGATCCTCGCCGATGCCTTTCGCGATCATATCCGCGTTGCTCTGCAGATTATAGATATCCTTGCCCTCTTGCGTGATCCATTTCATCAGCAGCTGATCCAGCATGGAATCCACCCGCGCCCTGACGTCGTCCGTCGTATAGACAGCCTTGACACCCGCGATATTGTCCAGAAGCGCCATCTCATCGTCCACCCGCAGCACATAGGTGCCAAAAGCACGGACCGGCACTCCCGCCGGCGTATTCTGCGCCGGGATATTGAGCGCGCCCTTGGTGCCCCAGGTCATCAGGATATCCTTCGTATTGATGAAAATAACCTCGGCCCGAAGCCCCCGCATGAAGCCGAACCGAAACTTCTTCAACGTATTCAGCAAGGGAACGATCTGGGATTTGATCTCATAGCTTCCCTCGTCCCGGAATACGCCTTCCACCTTGCCGTTATACAGAAAAACAGCATCCTGGCCCGGCTTAAGGATCAGACGGCTCTTCCTCCCGATCTCTTTGTCCTTCCATTTCCAGAAAACCAGATCGTCCCGGAATTCATCCCACTCCACGACGCTTGCCTTTTTACCGAAAAGTCCCATCGTCAGACTCCCTTCCGAAAAGAGAAAGGACCGGACATCTGCCCGGCCCTGTATCCCGTTTTATGATTATGCTCAGGCTTTACCCAGTCTTGCCTTAAGTGCGGCAAGCTCCTCGTCAACGCTTTCGGTGGTCGTGGTATCGTACTTATCCATCAGATCCTCCATCACGTCTCCGGTAGCCAGTCCGTTCAGCTCTGCCATCGCGTTGGCCTTGTCAAGCATCGCGTCAGCCTTAGCCTCAAGAGCGTCGAATTTATTCATCGTGCCCTTAGCGGTCTGAACGCTCTCGGTAATCTTGTTGATCTTCTCCTGAGTCTTGGCAACAGCAACCTTGGCCTTGATCTGCGTCTTCTTGGACTGCATCTCATAGATCTCGTCATTCAGATGATCGAACATCTGACGCATCTTGGTGGAATTGTCCTTCGCGAGATCATAAGCCTGCTGCAGAGACTGCAGCTCACGGGTCTTGCTGTTCTTCTTCTGCAGGAAAATAGCCGCGTCCTTGTCATTGCCGGCAAGAACAGCCTTCTCCGCGTAAGACTGCAGCTTGTCAACCTCAGCCTGGCACTCGTTCAGCTGTCTCTGCGCTCTTGCTTCCTCCGCCATAACACCGGCGGTCTCCGCCTTAACTTCTCCAAGATCGGACTCCAGATCACGAAGGACCTGATCGATCATCTTCTCCGGATCTTCCATCTTATCAAAAAGCGCGTTGATATTCGAACTCATGATGTCTTTGAATCTGGATAAAATTCCCATATTAAAATTGGCCTCCCTTTATGATTTGCTTTCATTATAACATCTTTTTTTGAAAAAACAACAGTAAAATTAACATATCGTCCCGAAAATCTGTTATAATGAATCACTGTAAAACGATGATTTCCATAAAGGTGGTGTGACCATGGGCCGGAACAAGCCTGCCCGCGAGCTGCGCTGGATGAGGCTCGATAATGCCGCAAAGATATTCCCAGCGGCAATGCGTAAGAACTGGAACAACGCGTTCCGGATTTCCTTCAGCTTCCGTGATCCGATCGATCCGGAGAAGCTCCAGGAGGCCGTGAACGCTGTTGTGCTGCGTTTTCCTTCCGTTTCAGTGCATCTCGGTCACAGTATGTTCTGGCATTATCTGGAAGAGAATGCCGAGCCGCCTGTAATCCGCGAGGACGCCAGCCAGCCTCTGCTGCTGATGACGGAGAAAGAAACCCGCCGGTGCGCGATCCGTGTGCTGTATTATCGCAACCGCGTCGCCGTTGAGTTCTTCCACGCGGTAACGGACGGTACGGGCGGCCTGATCTTCACAAAAACACTCGCTGCCGAATACGTCCGCCGCCGTTACAATATTGACGTCCCTGCCGAGGACGGCATCCTGGATCTGAATGAAAAACCGTCGGACGAAGAATTCGAAGACAGTTTTATCCGCTACGCCGGGCCGATCTCCGCGCCAAGAGATCCGCTGCGGGTATACCGTCCGCGCGGCATACTGGAATCCGATCTGTTCCTGCATCAGACCTGCGGTGTACTGGACGCCGGAGCGGTCCTTGCAAAAGCGCGTTCTTACGGCACAACCGTCACAAATTATATTTCCGCTCTGCTCGCCTGGTCTCTGATGGAGCTGCAGGCGCAATCCGTCCCTAAAATAAACCGGCGGAAACCCGTTAAGGTCCAGATTCCTGTCAACCTGAGAGCCAAATTCCCCAGCCGGACCATGCGTAATTTCGTCGCGGTCGTTAACGTCGGTATCGATCCGCGGATGGGCGAATGGACACTGGAAGAAGTCATACACAGCATCCACTACCAGGCCGCGCTTGGCGAAACGCCCAAGAACCTGCAGGCCATCTTCACACCGAATGTCAAAGGAGAGCTCAATCCCTTTGTCAAGCCGGTCCCGCGCGTGCTCAAAGACATGCTGCTCCGGACGATTTTCGACCTGGTCGGAGAAAGAGTATCCAGCATCTGTCTGTCCAATCTCGGTAATATCCGTCTGCCGGACGCTATGCGTCCCTATGTAGAACGTGTGGAATTCGTTCTGAGTCCTCCGTCCAAAACGCCTTATAACTGCAGTATCAGCAGCTGGAACGGGACACTTTTCTGCAATCTTGTACGCAATACGCAGTCTGCCGAATTTGAACGGATTTTCTTTACCAACCTGGTTAAAGAAGGTCTGCATGTCCGGATCGAATCGAATGACCGCCAATCTTCCGTACAGAAAGGAAGCTGATAATATGTATTGTATAAAATGCGGTGTAGAGCTCGCAAACGGCGCGAAACGCTGCCCTCTTTGCGGAACACCCGTCATCATACCGGAAGAGCTTCGGGAAGAAGCCGCGGCTGCCGCGCCGGACCCGTCCCTCTACCCTGAAAACCGTGTCCAGGAAAAGGTCAATCACTGGACGATCCTGGTTGTTCTGACGATACTTTCCCTGTTGCCGTCTCTTCTGTGCATGCTGATCGATCTGCGTCTTAATAATCACATCGTCTGGTCCGGATATGTCTCCTGTTCTCTTCTCTTAGTCTACACCATCGTGATCCTGCCGTTCTGGTTTCAGAAGCGTAAGCCTTATCCCTTTATTCTCGCGGACGGCATCGCGATCGGCATCCTGCTTGCCTATATCTGCATCAAAAACGGCGGCCATTGGTTTTTTACGCTCGCGCTTCCGATCATCCTCATCCTTTTGATCATGATCGAAATCGCTTTCTGGACACTGCGCGGCAACCGGATGGATCCGCTGCTTCTGGTCGGACTCTTCTTCGTGGCCGGCGGGATCTTCAATGTCCTCCTTGAAACCATGATCTGCATTACATTCCATGTGCGCTTCACGTTTTGGTCCTTCTATCCGCTGATCGCTCTTGGACTGATCGGCGCCGGCCTGATCTTCATCGCCATGCGGCCCGCGCTCCGCAAAACGCTCTATAAGAAATTCTTTGTCTGACAGAAATCGGCCGCTGAAGCAACCGATTTTCTGAGATTCATCCAAACATACACGATTTTGCAGGATTGTTAAAGCAATCCTGCATTTTTTAAAAATATATCTTGCATTTTTCGCGATTCTGCAGTAGAATAATCAAGGATTTTGAATTTTGAATCTACAGAATTATTCATTTTAGAGGAGAAGATTCGAATTATGCCGCAGTATACCAACCTTAGCAGAGAAGAGAAAGAGAACGAACTCGCCATTCTGAACAGACAGTACCGCAACATCTGTGATATGCATCTGAGTCTGGATATGTCCAGAGGCCGCCCCAGCCGTGAGCAGGCAGATTTTGCCATGGATATGCTGACCTGTCTGACTCCTGAGGACATGATCCTTGCGGATGGGTCCGATGTGCGCAATTACGGCATTCCGGCCGGTATTTTTGCCGCGCGTAAGCTTATGGGCGGGATCCTCGGTCTTGATCCTTCTGAAGTCTATATTTGCGGCAGCTCCAGTCTGAATATCATGTTTGACCTGATCTCCCATGCTTATCTGCACGGAGTCTATGGAAGCAATGAACCCTGGCGTGCCTCCAAACAGCCTAAATTCCTTTGCCCTGTTCCCGGATATGACCGGCATTTTGGAATTACAGAATATTTTGGGATCTATATGATCAATATCCCGCTGAATGAGGACGGTCCGGATATGGACATGGTTGAGGATTATGTCAACAATGATCCCGATGTCAAAGGAATCTGGTGCATTCCCAAATATTCCAATCCGACAGGTATTACGTATTCTGATGAAACAGTTCGCCGCCTGGCCGCGTTGAAGCCGGCTGCTGATAATTTCCGTATTTTCTGGGACAATTCCTACGTCGTCCATGATCTGTATGAGGATGATAAGGATGAACTCGCTAATATCATGGATCTGTGCAAAGAATACGGATCAGAGGATATGCTCTATGAGTTCACCTCCACCTCTAAGATGACCTTTGCCGGCAGCGGTCTGGCCGCGCTTGGCGCCAGCAAACACAATATTGAATATATCAGCAAACAATTCGCGATCGAGTCTATTGGCTGGAACAAGCTGAACATGCTGATGCATGTCAAATTCCTCAAAGATAACGACACGATCGCCGCTTTGATGCGTAAGCACGCAGCGGTTCTCCGCCCCAAATTCAAGGCTGTCGAGGAAATTCTGGAGGCTGAAGTCGCCGATATCGCTCAGTGGAAGAATCCCAAGGGAGGATATTTCATCTCCTACAACGTTATGGATGGTTGCGCAACACGTGTCTATAATCTTTGCAAGGAAGCAGGCGTAAAACTGACGCCTGTCGGAGCAACTTTCCCTTACGGACATGATCCGCATGATTCCAATATCCGCATCGCGCCGACAACGCCCAATCTCGACGATCTGACACAGGCCACCGCTTTGCTCTGCCTGTGCACCAAGATTGCGACGCTGGAGAAGCTGCTCGCCGAGGACAGCTCTGAGGAAGCTGTCTGATAAGCAGTCTCATAAGCCTTCTAACCAAACAGCCTGTAAGATTTCATAGAACATACAGGGGTCACCAAAAAGTCCTTCTGATGGATTATACCAGCCGGAAGGACTTTTTGTTTCGCCTTGGACAGCAAAAAAGCCCATGGATAAGGGATTGCTCCTCTCCATGGGCTTTCATCGTCATAAAGAGCGGTTTAATCAGGAACCGTATTTCTTACTTTGCGAAGACTCTCTTCAGCTTGGGATAACGCGGCAGTCCATCCACTGTCGGGATCTCCGGAACGCCCTGAATCAGCGGCAGAGCGTAATCGATGAACTTCTGGTTCACGTTGTTGTGCTCCTCATTGATCCAGTCAAGGGGAACGGTCTTCTCCGCGTTCGCTACGGAAGACAGACTCAGCAGCTGCAGCTGGCACTCATAGTCTCCCTCTTCCGGACGGCTGAAGCCGACCATCTTATCGGTAACGCCTGCGATCGCCTGCTCAACGGCAGCCTTACCGGCCAGGAAAGACTCCTGAATATCGGTTGCAGAAGCGATATGTCCCGCGCAGCGCTGCAGCAGAGAGAACTCGATACCGCGGCACTTTACGCCCAGCTTCTCCTTAACGATACGCTCCAGCGTCGAGGCCAGTCCGCCCATCTGAGAATGTCCGAAGGCATCCTTCTGCTGTGCCAATGTGCTGCCGTATTCGGAGATGAAACGTCCGTCCTTGTCGTGGATACCCTCGGAAACCGCGATGATGACAGTGCCCTTCTCCTCTTCGATGCGCTTGACATCCGCCAGGAACTTGTCCATGTCAAAATCCGTCTCGGGCAGATAGACCAGATCCGGTCCCTCGCCTGTTACGGACGCCAGAGCCGCGCTCGCGGCAAGCCATCCTGCATTGCGGCCCATGATCTCAAGGATAACGATGCTGCCCATGTCATAGACCTGCGCGTCGCGGGAGATCTCCGCTACAGAGGTCGCGATGAACTTGGCTGCGCTGCCGTATCCCGGGCAGTGGTCCGTTCCGAACAAATCGTTGTCGATGGTCTTGGGAATGCCCATGATGCGGCACTCATAACCGACATGCAGCATATATTTGGAAATCTTATTGCAGGTATCCATCGAATCATTGCCGCCATTGTAGAAGAAATAGCGGATGTCGTACTTCTTAAAGATCTCGAGGATCCTCTTGTAATCGGTATCGTCCTCGGTATAGTCCTTCAGTTTGTAGCGGCAGGAACCAAGCGCGGACGAAGGTGTGGTCATGAGCAGAGCAAGCTCCTCCGGATCCTCCATTTCCATATCCATGAGCTGATCCTTCAGCACGCCCTGGATGCCGTAACGCGCGCCGTATACCTTGGTGATGACGTCGGAATCAAGCGCTGTTTTGATAACGCCGTATGCGCTTGCGTTAATAACGGAGGTCGGACCTCCGGACTGACCTATAATACATGCTCCCTTAAGCGGATTCATTCTTGCAGTTCTCCTTTCTGATTTCAATCTCTTGCTATTGTATCATCTTACGGTTGTTAAAGCAAGAAAAAATTGTGTTTCCGGAGACAGTTTGCGTAAATATGAGGGTTGATTTTCGCCGTTCTTATGTTATAATATTAACAGTTCCAAAAGTATCGTCGGAAAAGGAGATGTATTTATGGCATTAGTAACTACAACCGAAATGTTCAAAAAGGCTTACGAAGGCGGCTACGCCATCGGCGCTTTCAACATCAACAACATGGAGATCGTTCAGGCGATCATCGGCGCTGCTGATGAGCTTCGTTCTCCCGTTATCCTGCAGGCTTCCGCAGGTGCTCGCAAGTACACGACCAGCGCTTACATGACCCATCTGGTTCTGGCAGCTGCAGAGACCACCGATGTTCCGATCGCTCTGCATCTGGACCACGGCGCTAACTTCGACATCTGCAAGGACTGCATCGACAGCGGATTCACCTCTGTCATGATCGACGCTTCTTCTCATCCGTTCGAAGAGAACATCGAGATCTCCCGCAAGGTTGCCGAGTACGCTCATGCTCACGGCGTTGTCGTTGAGGCTGAGCTTGGAACTCTGGCCGGCGTTGAGGATGAAGTTAAGGTTTCCGCAGAGAATTCTTCTTACACCCGTCCGGAAGACGTTGAAGAGTTCGTAACCAAGACCGGTGTTGACTCCCTCGCGATCGCGATCGGAACAAGCCACGGCGCATACAAGTTCAAACCCGAGCAGTGCACCCGCAATGAGAAAGGCATCCTGGTACCGCCTCCGCTCCGCTTCGACATTCTCGAAGAGGTTTCCAAGAGACTTCCCGGATTCCCGATCGTTCTGCACGGCGCTTCCAGCGTACCGCAGGAATATGTCGCGATCATCAATGAGAACGGCGGCAAGCTGCAGGATGCAGTAGGCGTTCCTGAGGAGCAGCTCCGTCAGGCTGCCAGAATGGCTGTCTGCAAGATCAACATCGACTCCGATATCCGTCTGGCTATGACCGCTGGCATTCGTCAGCACCTCATCGCGCATCCGGATCACTTCGATCCCAGACAGTACATCGGCGACGGCCGTGCCTTTGTTAAGGAACTGGTTGCGCATAAGATCAAAGACGTTCTGGGCAGTGAGGGTAAGGCGTAAGAGCCGATCCGTTACACATTAATAAGCATAATAAGTCCCACCCCGCAAAATTGTTGCTTACGCAAAGGCTTTTGCGGGGTGGGACTTTTATGCTTTTTTGATTGTATCGTGTGCTTTTCGCCTTGTCCTCGCTGCCCTCCCACAAAACAGTTGCTTGCGCAAAGGCTTTTGCGGGGTAGGACTTTTATGCTTTTTTGATTGTATCGTGCGATTTTCGCCTTGCCCTCGCTGCCCTTCAGCAGACAGGAATCCAGATTTCGATAGTCCGTTTCTCTTTATTCGGATCTGAATACCAATGATAGATTGCTAATTCCGGCGCGTCCCGTAAGGTGTATCCAGAACCCGGAAGCCATTCTGTTGCGATTTCTTCCCGAAGTTTCATATAAGACTCTACAGGATTCTTCTTATGGGGAGTTTGAAAAACCGCATAGTTGCCTTCCGGTACTTCTAATGTCTCAAGTCCAAAGCGATCCATAAAATCGATACCTGTCACACTTTGATCATAGAGATGATCAAAGGACCAGTCGTCTGGCTGGGCACAATACCAGAATGAATAATCTTCTTCATTTATATCGGTAATGGCTACAACGTCCGTATTACTACTTTCATAGGACATACCTCTTAAAAGCCATTGGACCGCCCGAGTAGACATAAACAAATTTCCCTCTTGGTTTTCTCTGTCTTTACCAAATGGCACACCTTCAAAATGCTGTCGTATGCCCAACAAGCGTATGGAGGGTTTATGTTCCATTCTGTACTCCATCATAATACCACCTTTCAATGTTAGATTAACGTGTAAAGGTGAGCAAGCGTTTAACCTAGATGTAGGATTATGTACTTCGCTTGGCAATATACCATGGAATCTGACAAAAGCACGTGTAAACCCATCCTGAGAATCATATCCGTATTTTACAGCTGTATCAATCACTTTCATACCGCGTCTTAGATCTACTGCTGCAAGTGTTAATTTTCGTTGTCTAATATACTCGGTTAGTGTCATTCCCGTCAGAAGCGAAAATGAACGTTGCAAATGATACAAACCGTTACCTGTCAATTCCACCATCTCATCAAAATTGATCTCACCGTCTATGTTTTCCTCGATATAGTCCAGGACGTGCTGCATATCCGTAATCCAAGCCATTTTCTCACCTCCTTGTATAGTATTATAAGGATTACAAAACCTTCATGCTCGACTATTTTTGACAGCATATATCGATTCAAAACAAAAAACGATTTAGCCCTTACCTCCCCTTTATCTCGATGCGGTCGAGGATGCCTTGTATGCTTACTCCCGGGTGGGTTACGTACATTCGGATGACATCCTCTACAAAGACCCGGTCGCTGCCTGTTATTTGCGCGATTGCGTCGATGGAGAGCCTTTTGTCTGCTAGTTTGATGACCTTCTGGACCAAAGCGTGGATGTCAAGCGAAGTCCGCCTGTTTAGGAGCCCGCTAAGGGGATGTGTCCTGAGATCGACCGCCGGCGCATGTCCGTAGTAGACTTTTTTAGGATGTTTATCGAGCAGGAAACTCCAAGTCTTTTCGATCTGGCTCCCCTTGTGAAGCTCGAGTTCATAGAGCGGATTCAGGTCTCCGACAAATAGTTCTCCTGTGTCAAGCAGCAGACTGATGCTGTCGTCGGAATGGCCCGGCGTGCTGTAGATACACCCGTCAATTCCCAGTTCTTTGAGCACCTGTCTGCTCTCCTCGAGCCGGATAACCCTGACGTTTTCGTCCCGGATCGGCTTAAACTCCGCTCTTTTATCCTTCTGCAGGATCTGATCGGAGCTGTGCAGGTAGTCCGTCTGGATATCCACAGCCAGAATCGTCGCGCCCATATCTGCGATCTCCTGCGCGATCCCCATATGGTCTGGATGATAATGCGAGATCAAGAGATACGTGATATCCTGCACTTTCTCGCCCGCTTCTCCCATGGCGCGGCAGAAATCCCTCAGCGTCCCGGCCCATCCCGTGTCAAAAAGGATCGAGCCTTTTGTTCCCTTGATCAGGTAAGTATTGGTCGTACCGTATTTAATCAGTTTTATCATGGTTTGCGGCCTTTCGTCGTTTCACGTTTATTCCTGCCTGCCGGCGTATCCGGTTCTG
>CACZPA010000185.1 GCA_902782895.1 uncultured Eubacteriales bacterium | reverse complement strand
TAATCGGTCGAGGGTCTTGACCTTATGGTGTCGATTCCATATGCAGTTTTTGCGGTACAGATTCGTACCACAAGGCCCGTTGGCTCAGTTGGTTTAGAGCGCCGGCCTGTCACGCCGGAGGTCGTGGGTTCAAGCCCCATCTTGGTCGTTCTTCCGTGGAGCATTCACGGAAGATTTTAGAAGCTGTTGGACGGTTAGCTCAGCTGGGAGAGCGCCTGCCTTACAAGCAGGATGTCATAGGTTCGAGCCCTATACTGTCCACTGGACCATTATATATCATGTATGATGGGCCAACGTGGCTCAATTGGCAGAGCAGCTGACTTGTAATCAGCAGGTTATCGGTTCGAGTCCGATCGTTGGCTTGGATCTCTGCTTTGCCAGGATCCATGTGAAGTATTGCACAGATGTTTCGTAAGAAACGTCATCAGTACGTGGGGGAATTCCCGAGTGGCCAAAGGGGGCAGACTGTAAATCTGTTAGCTATGCTTTCGGTGGTCCGAATCCACCTTCCCCCATTCTCTGGCTGCCCGATACGGGCAGCCAGAAGCAACATCTTAATATCGCGGGATAGAGCAGTCTGGTAGCTCGTCGGGCTCATAACCCGGAGGTCGGGTGGTTCAAATCCCCCTCCCGCAACTAGTAAAAAACCCTGAGAACATAATGTTTTCAGGGTTTTTCTATGCGCCGTGCGACAAGTCGGATTGATCAATTGTTGAACTGTATTCAACTATAAAGCAGCTATATAACTTAAAACGCAGCTATATTACGTATTCTCTGTAACGAATCCGATATAAGTTTACAGATCAGAACATCTTTCCCGTATACGGGAAGACGGGCAAGGTTTCGAAGTCATAAGCAGCGAGTTCGTCCAGATAGATATTGGTTGTACAGCCACAGTGCATCATCAGATTGGAGTCATGATCCCGGTTTATATGAACAAGCACGACCGGCTTGCCGATAGCGGCGGCATAGCCGCATTCCCAGGCGGTTCCGGTATCTCCGTTGCTGCCGTAATACAAAGCGACGACAAGATCGGCTTTGCCGATTTCCGCTTTATCCATCTCGAACAGCTTTCGGGCCCATTTGGTGGTCTGCGGTTCGGCATCCACGGTATGACGCATAGGGCTGAAAAAACGCAGCCCTTTTTGCGTCAGAACGGATTCAGCGTAACGAATATTGGCGATCTCAGTGTCGTTGAAAAACGGACCAGCCAGATAAATATGTTTACGGCCACAAGAATCGGTTTGTTGTTGTGCCATGATGGCCTCCTGTCATTCAGAAAATAATTATTTGAAAACAATCAGTGCGGCAGCCGGAGGCAGTGCCAGCATCCGGATCAGCGCGGCAGCCGGAACGTGTAGGTCTGCTTTTCGCCGGCAGCCAGATGAATCCGGCCAGCAGCCTTCCCGCAGACAAGCAGTGCTGTTTCGACAGGCCTTACTGCTGTTATTGTGATATCGACTTCTCCGGACTCATTCCACGCGACATCCGCGGTGCCCTCCGGGAATACCAGGCCTTTGGCCATACCGCAAGGCAGTCTGTCCGGCAGAGCGGGCAGGAAGGATAACGCGTCGGGCTGACGGCAGAAAAGCATTTCCTGTATGGCGTTTACGGCGCCGAAATCAGCGTCCAGCTGCAGTGTAGCGGCACCGTGCCAATATACGGTCGTTCCCATGTTGCGCCAGTCATTGTGCAGCGTCAGCAGAGAATTTAGGACAACACTCTTCGTCATCCCGTCCAGGCATTCGGCGGCACGTTCCCCATCATGCATGCGCGCGTAAATATTGGCCATATGCGCCAGAGACCAACCGGACTGTGCGCCAAGCTTACGCAGATGAACCGCCTGCTCAAAGGCTTTCCAGAGTTCGGGCTGATTGCTTTGCGTGACTTCTGTCCCCGGGAAGACCGGATACAGATGAGACAGATGACGGTGATAATAATGATCCGGAATATCCGGATTCATCCATTCCCTGACAGCGCCGTCCGCGTTGATCTGATAAGGCGCGATCCGGGAAAGAAGCTGCCGGAATGAATCCGCCTCGTCCTGATACATGCCGGTAATCCGGATGCCTTCCAGCAAATTGGTCAGGAGCTCCTTGAGAATCGCATAATCCATCGTGGCGTCCTGCGCGACAACGCCGGGAAAACCCTCCGGGGTATTTTCCGGAGACACGGACGGATAGATGCGGAGAGAATCACCTTCCTGTACGATATAATCGCGATAAAACAGCGCAGCCTGATACATAAATGGCAGGATCTCTTCACGCAGCAGCTGATCGTTTTTGGTATAGATATAATAGTCCCAGAAATGATGGCACAGCCAGCCGGCACAGCTGATCCAGTCAGAAATGACCGCGACCGGCACGGGTACGCCGGAAGCATGCGGCGTTGTGTAGGCTGAGACCCAGATGCCGCGGCAGCCGAACAGACTACGCGCGCATTCCTGGAAACGCTTGGTTTTGCCCGTATAATACCGCAATAACGCTGGGACAGAATAAGCGAGGCCGCCGGTCAGCACATGCCAATAGGTGATTTCTACGTTTTCATTTGCCACATACTGACTCCATGTCAGATGATCTTTACCGTGCCATAATCCATACAGGGGGACGGGATTGCCCGCCTCATTTGCAGCGGAAATAAACAGATATCGGCCAAAACGCCACAGGCGCTCGAGAAGGGCGGGTGAGGCCTTGTCGTCGTAAGCCTGATCGAGCATCTCTTCGTTGGAGAGCTCAAAATCCTCTTCCGGAGCCAGTTCGATCGAAACCGCGTCATACAGCGGCCGGTGCAGAGCAACATGCTCGGCAAGCAGTTCCTCATAGGTTTTGCCGAGGACACCCGCCAGAGAAGAATCCGAGCCATTGGAGGAGCAGCGGATCAGAAGCATGTAGTCGCGGCCGGTTACTTCGAGCGAGGACTCAAGGACGGTGGTGGAATAGTTTCCTTCTAGACGGACGTTGACCGCGGAGTCGCCGTCAGCCGACCTGAGGAAAAGACCGTCCGGACGGATTTCGCTCTGTCCTGCCTCCCGATACAGATCAAAACGGAACTGCATTGTAAAAGGCCGGTCTGCCGTAAAGCGCAGGACCGTAACATCCGCCGCCCGGGAGACGAAGCAGCG
>CACZPA010000184.1 GCA_902782895.1 uncultured Eubacteriales bacterium | reverse complement strand
ATAGAGCAGATGCTGCACGCGCGCGGAGTTTTCTGATCGAATTCCTGCAAATATCAAGCAAGTGTTTTTCCTATGCAACAAAACCGAAATCTTTTACTTATTCTTGCATAAGAATATTTCTAAAATTCACACGCGTTATCGGAGCCGTTCTTTAATTCTCTACAGAACTGTCTCCAGCGTTTTCTTTTTTCGCCTCCGCCCTTGCTGTTGCCCTTTTCTCTGCTTTCATCTCCGCATACGCCTTCATTATCGCCTCAGCTTTGCCCCTTTCGTGTCAGCTTTTCTTTTGATCTATAAGGATTTGAAAAGATCTCTGACACAAGCAATCGTCAACTGGCTTATAAGATACAGAATCAACTGCAGCGTGTCAGAAAAGCCTTCTTTGTTAATGTGAAGTCCAGTAGATTCTGACATTCTATTATCAGAGGATAGCTGTCTATTATGTCAGAGAATGAAGGCAATCCATAGGAATCAATGGATTTGCTGACACAAAGTTACGATATAATCGACACAAAGCCGGGACATAATCGACTCAAAGTCAAGACATAATTGACTCAAAGCAGTGACAACATCGACTCACAGCTTAACAATAACTGCCTTATAAACGATACTCAATGACACAGAGCCGACAAAATCAGAGGTGCAGGATCAGAGCAAAACAACGCTAGAATCCAGGCAAGACACCGCATTTCTGTCTTGTAAACCCTTCCAAAATATGCTATGATTGTACCGCAAGTCCAATAATCAAGGAGGAAACGTATGCAGCTTCAGTCGATCCAGTCCGAATTGCAGAGCAACACTTATCCGGGAAGAGGAATTATCATCGGAAGAACACAAGATGGAACCAAGGCTTTTACCGCGTATTTCATCATGGGGCGGAGCGTGAACAGCCGCAACCGCGTATTTGTAACAGATGGTGACGGTATCCGCACGCAGGCTTTTGATCCGTCCAAAATGTCCGATCCGAGCCTGATTATCTATGCGCCTGTCCGCGTTCTTGGCGACACAACCATCGTGACCAATGGCGATCAGACCGACACGATCTACGAAGGCCTGGCTGCCGGCAAGACTTTTGAACAGTCCCTGCGCTGCCGCGAATTTGAGCCGGACGCGCCGAACTATACGCCCCGTATTTCCGGTATTCTGAATATCAGCGGCGGGAAGTATTCTTACGCCATGTCGATTCTTAAGTCTGACAACGGCGACCCATCAGACTGCCTGCGCTATACCTTTACTTATGAGAATCCCAAAACGGGCGAGGCACGTTTCATCCACACCTATTCCGGTGACGGCAATCCGCTACCGAGCTTCGAAGGCGAGCCGACTCTGCTCGAGCTTCCGCAGGGAGATATCGATTCCCTTACCGAGCTTGTCTGGACCAGCCTGAACGAAGACAACAAGGTCTCTCTCTTTGTCCGCACGATCGACATCGCGACCGGACTGACCGAGACCCGTATCGTCAATAAAAATCAATAATCCAAGGAGGATCTGTCCATGAACGAAATGCAGCTTAAATACGGCACCAACCCGAATCAGAAACCGGCCCGCATCTATATGGAAGACGGCAGCGATCTGCCGATCACCGTTCTGTCCGGCCGTCCCGGCTACATCAACCTGCTCGACGCCATGAACGGCTGGCAGCTGGTATCCCAGCTCAAGGCTGTCAGCGGACTGCCCGCGGCGACTTCCTTTAAGCATGTTTCTCCCGCCGGTGCGGCGATCGGACGTCCTCTGACCGATACGCTGAAAAAAATCTACTGGGTCGACGATGTCAAGAAGTTCACGCCCCTCTCCTCCGCTTACGCGAGAGCGCGCGGCGCTGACCGCATGTCCTCTTTCGGCGATTTCATCTCTCTGTCCGATGTCTGCGATGTCGCGACCGCGAGACTGATCCGCCGCGAGGTTTCCGACGGCGTTATCGCCCCCGGATACGAGCCCAAGGCTCTTGAGATGCTCAAGGCCAAGAAGGGCGGCGCGTACTGCGTACTGCAGATCGATCCGGACTACGTCCCCAAGCCGCTCGAGCGCCGCGAGGTTTTCGGCATCACGTTTGAGCAGGGACGCAACGAGCTCAATATCGACGACAAGTTTTTCCAGAATATCGTAACCAAGAACAAGGACATCCCCAAGGAAGCCATGCTCGACCTTGCAATCTCCATGATCGTTCTGAAATATACACAGTCCAACTCCGTCTGCTACGTCAAGGACGGCCAGGCGATCGGCATCGGTGCCGGACAGCAATCCCGTATCCATTGCACGCGCCTTGCCGGACAGAAGGCTGACAACTGGTGGCTGCGCCAGTCTCCGCAGGTTCTGAACCTGCCGTTCCGCGATGATCTGTCCCGTCCGGACCGTGACAACGCGATCGATCTGTACATCGGCGACGAATACATGGATCTGCTTGCGGACGGCGTCTGGGAGAATACCTTCACCGAGAAGCCGCCGGTTTTCACCGTCGAGGAGAAAAAGGCCTGGATCGCGCAGCAGAAAGACGTCGTACTGGGTTCCGACGCTTTCTTCCCGTTCGGCGACAATATCGAGCGTGCGTTCAAGAGTGGCGTCAAATACGTCGCGGAGCCGGGCGGTTCCGTACGGGATGACGACGTCATCGCGGCCTGCGACCGTCACAACATGGTCATGTCCTTCACCGGACTGCGCCTGTTCCATCATTAATCATAAACCGCCGCGCTTCGCGACAGCCGTTCTACACTAAACTGTCCTTTACAGGAGGTGCTTTAGCCTTATGAAAATCACAGGAGTCCGCATCGGTGAAGTCCACATTCCACTGGTTACTCCGTTCAAAACCGCGCTGCGTTCCGTTGACGAAGTCAATGATATCGTCATCGCGCTGACGACGGACACAGATGCCGTCGGATACGGCGAAGCGCCTCCGACCGCTGTTATTACCGGCGACACAAAGGGTTCGATCGCGACCGCGATCCGCGACTTTATCGTGCCGTCCATCGTCGGAATCGACATTCTGGACCTCGACACGATCATGACCCGCCTGCACGCTTCGATCCTGAAGAATACTTCCGCGAAAGCCTGCGTGGACATAGCGGTCTATGATCTGTACGCGAAAGCGCTTGGACAGCCGCTTTACAAGGTGCTTGGCGGTTCTTCCGATACTGTGGAGACGGATCTGACGATCAGCGTCGATACCGTTGAAAAGATGGTCTCCGACAGTGTGAAGGCTGTCAGCGAGGGTTACCGCATTCTTAAGGTCAAGGTCGGCAAAGAAGGTCTTGCGGATATCGGCCGCATTCAGGCGATCCGCGAGGCAGTCGGGCCAGACGTCCTGATCCGCGTCGACGCGAACCAGGGCTGGGAGCCCAAGGACGCGGTCCGCATTATCCGCCGTCTGGAGGATCTTGGGATCGGCATCGATCTGGTCGAGCAGCCGGTCAAGGCGCACGATCTCGCCGGCATGCAGATGGTGACGCAGAATACCTACACGCCGATCCTCGCGGACGAGTCGATTTTCTCCGCAGAGGACGCGATCAAAGTGATTCAGATGCGCGCGGCCGATCTTGTCAACATCAAGCTGATGAAGACAGGCGGCATCTACGAAGCGCTTAAGATCTGCTCGATCGCGGAGATCTACAATGTGAAATGCATGATGGGCTGCATGCTGGAGAGCAAGCTCGCGGTCAGTGCCGGAGCGCATCTGGCGGCCGCCAAGACCGTCATCACACGCGCGGATCTCGATGGCCCGGGACTCTGCAAGATCGATCCGTATACCGGCGGGCCGGACTACGTGGGCCCGATGATCCATATGAACGAGACCCCCGGCATCGGCATCACCGCTGTCCCGGGACTGTAATATTCTTCAACGCTGCAGTCTTTCCTAGAACTGTAAGATTGCCATCGGTTGTAAAACTCCCATAAATTCTAAGAGTATAGCATATGATTAAGAATCTTGTTTTTGACATCGGCATGGTGCTGGTGGATTTCCGCTGGAAATCCCTGATGCATGAGCTTGGCTACACCGGTGAGACGTTTGACCGGATCGCGAAAGCGACTGTCCAGGGGCCCTGGTGGAATGAATTTGACCGCAGCAAGCTGTCAAATGAAGAAATCATCCGCCGCTGTGTTGCCCTCGCGCCTGAATACGAGGCTGAGATCCGTCGGTATTTTGCCCACGTCGGAGAGAGCTGCCGCGAGTATCCGTTCGCCAAAGAATGGCTGGCAGGTTACAAGGCAAAAGGCCTGCGCATCTACCTGCTCAGCAACTATTCCCGCCTCTCCTACACAAATGCCACGCCGCCCTTTACGTTCCTCGAGGTTGTTGACGGGGCGGTGATCAGCTACGAAGTGCAGATCATCAAGCCGGAAGCAGGGATCTACAAAGCGCTCTTCGATCGCTATGGCCTGATCCCGGAGGAATGCGTCATGATCGACGACAATCCGAATAACATCGCCGCGGCGAAGGTGCTTGGCATGCAGGGCATCGTGCATCATTCCCGCGAGGAGACGGATGCGCTCCTTGCAGAGCTCCTGTAAACAGGAATCTTTAAGGGTCCGGGACTGCAATCCGCAACAGAACTGTCCCGATCCATTATTAATAAAAGAAAGGAATCCTTATCATGTTCAGAAGTTTTCCGATTCACACCTTAAATCAGCCGACCGAGCTTGCCGGCATGTGGACATTCCAGGCCGAAGGCCGTGAGCCGATGCAGGTCTATGTCCCGAGCGCGTGGGAGACCTATCCCGGATACGAAAGCTACCGCGGCAAGGCCGTTTATTCCCGCGATGTACTCTGCACCGAAGAGACAAGATTTGTTTTCGAAGGCATCAGCCATACCGCCGACGTCTATCTGGATGACAAGCTGATTGCGCACCATTACAACGCTTTCACGGCGTTTGAGGCGATCGCGACAGGGCTCGAGTCCGGCATTCACCGCCTGTCCATCCATGTTTCCAACGAATTCAACGAAGAATCCGCGCTGCATACCGAGAACGACTACTATACTTTCGGCGGCATCACACGTCCCTGCTACATGGAGGAGCTTGACAGCCTGTATGTGCAGAGCCTGCATCTGACCCCGGTTCGCGAGGACGACACCTGGGCGCTCGAGATCGAGGCTGTGATCCGTAACGTATCCGAAGATCCGCAGGAATTCTATCTGGAAGCCGAGGCGGATTTTCTCGAGGAAACAACCCGGATCTCCGAGCCGCAGGAGCTTGCCGCCGGCGCGTCCGTGACGATCTGCAAGAAAGTCTCCGCCGCGAACGCCGAGACCTATTCGCCGGATCATCCAAAGCTGTACGAAGTCGCTCTCTATATCTGCGATCCGAACCCGGACGAGATCCCGGAGGACGCCGACGCAGAGTCCTATTCCTCTATCTATGATGACCGCGTGGAGCGTGTTGGCTTCCGCACGATCGAGGTCAAGGGCAACAAGATCCTCTATAACGGCAAAGAGCTGCAGATCCGCGGCTTCAACCGCCATGAGTATCATCCGGCATTCGGCTGCGCGATTCCGCCGCAGATCATGGACACTGACCTGAATCTGTTCCAGGACCTTGGCGCAAACGCGGTCCGCACCTCTCATTATCCGCAGGATCCGCTTTTCCTCGACCTCTGCGATGAAAAAGGCATCATGGTCTGGGAGGAAAATCACGCGCGCGGTTTCCGCGAGGATAAGATGCGCAATCCGCATTTTGAGGATCAGTGCGAAGACGTTATCCGAGAGATGGTTCGCGACGATTACAACCATCCGTCCATCATTATCTGGGGCCTGCTGAATGAATGCGCGAGCGAGACCGAATACGGCCGCGGCTGCTATGAGAAGCAGTTCGCGCTGCTCAAGTCGTTGGATCACAGCCGTCCGACCTCGTTTGCAAGCTGCAAGCATTTCCACGACATCTGCCTGGATCTGCCGGACATCGTATCCTTTAACATCTATCCCGGCTGGTATGATTTCCAGGGCATGGAGTCTCCGGAAGTGCAGCTGCAGAAGCTGCTTGACTGGATCCAGACGACGCCCGGCGCCGGCAAGCCTTTCCTGATCACTGAAATTGGCGCGGGCGGCATCTACGGATACCGCAGCCCGAACATGGATAAATGGACCGAGGAAAACCAGGCGGAAACACTGGCTCGGCAGATTCCGGCCGTTCTGAACAATCCCGCGGTCAGCGGCATCTTCATCTGGCAGTTCTGCGACGTCCGCGTGACGCGCAGCTGGGCGATGAGCCGCCCGCGTTCCATGAACAATAAGGGCATCGTGGATGAATACCGCCGTCCGAAGCTCGCCTACGCTACCGTTAAAAAGCTCTATCACGAGCTGGCCAAGTGAGGAGGCCTCTGCATGACCGGTAAAAAAATAACTGCCGCTCTTCTCTGTCTGATTCTTGCGGCGGCCATGTGCCTTTCGGCCTGCAGCGGCAGTTCCGACAAATCCAGTGCTTCTGCTGAGTCCGCGGGGCCTTCCGCAACAGATGCTTCTACAAATGCTTCGAACGGCGCGTCTTCCGGCGCCTCTTCCGTGGCGTCTTCTTCCGATAGCGTGCCTGCATCTTCCGGCAAATCGCTCGCGGAGCACGGCATGGATCTGATCGCTTTGATTCAGGATATGGTCTCCGACAATGTCTACACGACGATTTACATGGGCAGTTCTCAGGCCGTTATGGACGAGATCGCAAAGCTTGGCGAATGCGATTATTCCGCGCCGCAGGCTGTTTACAAGGTGACGGTTCCCAATCTGGCGGCTTTTCTGGACGCGACGATTGCCGCTAACGGCGGCGCAAACACGCTGTCCGAGCCTCTGAAAGAATACATGCGCAGCCGCATGATCCTGACGGTAGCATCCATGGTCAACAATATGTACGGATCCGCCGCTATCGCCGCCGCGACGATCTGCACCGCTGCCGGCACCTTCGTCTCGGATGAACTGACGGAAAACATGCTCTATGTTTATGTATTTGAGAACGCGCATCCCATCCTGATCACGTTCTTCCAGGGCGAGGATTCCACCGTCTCAGCGACCGCAATGCCGCTGTTTGCCGAGCTTTCCGGCTCTGCCACCACGGACGACGTGAAAGCGCTCTTCTCCAATAAAGGCTTTGAGATCGTCGTGGAAAAAGTCGATTACAAGCCGTAAGCATCCGTCAGATTTATCGATTTGCTTATAGCATTGCTTTGTTTATAACATGGCTTTGCTAATAGCATGGCTTTGCCTATAACATTGCTTCCCTGCAGCAAACCGCCCTCCGGCAGGCCCGGAGGGCGGTTCTTTGCTTATTCGGTTTTTTTGCTCAATTCCTATGCTGCTTAATGGCTTGCCAGGTATTCATCAACCACTCCCTGGTACAACTCAAGACATCTCTCAACTCCGGCGTTTGTCAACTCCGCAATGAGATCATCCCATGCAGCATCTGTTACGCCATGCATGATCATGTCCGCGATTTTCTGATCTTACAGTATAGCAATAGGAGGTTTTCATGTCTGCTTTATCGCTTAAGCTCTCCCGAACCACAGGCCTAGCCTGTGGTTTTACTTTACAAAAAACTCCCCCCGGATTGCTCCGGAGGGAGTCCGTTTACCTGTTAGGTAAAATCAGATTTTATTCTGATTATTTGCCAGCCAGATAGTCGTCAGCCGGTCCCTGATACAGCTCAAGGTATCTCTCAACGCCAGCATTGGTCAGCTCGTTAACGAAATCTGTCCAAGAAGCATCGGTAACACCATGCATGATCATGTCAGCGATCTTCTGATCGTAGATGGTCTCGATGTTCGCAAAGATCTGAGCGATCTCAGTAGAAGCATCCGGAGTCAGGCTGATTCCGCCATTCAGGATACCATAAGGATTCTTCTCCTGATATCCGTGCTCAGCATAGTACTGATTGTACTCAATACGCTCTACACGGTAGTCAGGCTGTACGAATGTCTCATTGTAGTACCAAGCCGGCAGATAGTAGATACCATTAACGCCAAGAGAGAACTCCATAACGCCCTGGTCTCCGGCAGGTCCAAGCTCGCACTTGTGATCTGCGTTCCAGTTCCAGATGTTGCCTTCCGGTCCGTAGTATGTCTCATACATGGACTGGTCGCACATCTGATAATCAACCCACTTAGCGGAATATTCCAGAACATCGTTGGATACGGTGAAGTAGAAAGCATCACCAGCAGCGCCAATACCGGTCTGGTTCTTGAAGGACAGGCCTTCTGCATGGATACCAGGCATCCATACGAGGTCGTTCTGCAGTACATCCCAACCCATGGATTTCAGACGATGGCAGGTAACAAAGCCGCATACGCTGTGCTTTCCCTCGGCATCCCATGTCTTGTTGTAGGTAGCGATCTTGGAGTTACCATCCTGCGTAACGTTAGCCTGATCCATCAGACCTTCCGCATACAGGGTAGCAAGCCATTCAACAGCTGCACGATAGTTCTCGTTGAACGGATGGAAAACAACCTTTCCATCGTCATCAAGTCCGATGTGCTTGCTGTTCTCAGGAATTCCCCACGCATTGAAGATGTTGGTGGTCATCTCATCAAAGACAGCCTCATAACCAACTTCATCATTAGCATCGCCGTTGCCGTTAGCGTCTTCCTTAATGAAAGCGCGCAGAGCTTCAAGCAGCTGATCGGTGGTCTCCGGCATAGCAATGTTCAGGTTGTCAAGCCAGGTCTTGTTGATGAACCAAGCGTTGTTAAGACGGGTTCCATCATCAGACATCTTGGCAATACCATACATCTTGCCATCGGAGCGAATAATCGACTTCCAAGAAGCGGTGTCTGCATCCAGACGAGCCTTATAAACAGGCATGTACTGCAGCAGATCATCAACAGCTACCAGGATTCCCTGATCAACACCGTACATTTCGGTGTCGATAGCGCCAGAGCTTCTGTTGATCGTATCCAGATATTCTCCGGAAGCGAACATCAGGTTGACCTGGTTGTTCCAGTCAGACATGTTAACCTGTGTATAGTCAACATGAATACCGGTGTCTTCCTCAGACTTCTTGCAATACCAGAAATCCGGGCTCAGAGTTGTAGCGTCTGTGTCACGAATTCCCTGCAGCTGAGTGAAGGATACGGATCCGTCAGAAACGATCGGCAGATCCATGGTGGTGCCATCCCAGTTGGTCAGAGTCTTAACAACTTCCTTTGTCGGCTCTTCGGCCTTGCTGGTCTCTTCGGCCTTGCTGGTCTCTTCAGCTTTGCTGGTCTCGGCAGGCTTGCTGGATTCAGCTGCCTTGCTGGTCTCAGCAGGTTTGCTGGAGTTGTTTCCGCCGCTTGTGCATCCGATCAGCAGAGAAGCTGTCATCGCAAGAACAAGCAGCATCGCAACAAACTTTTTCATACTTAGATCTCCTTTCTAGTAATGAAATACTATTTTATCAGAACGCCTTGCGGCGAACGATACAAATGAATGGACCGGATTATCCCTTCAGGGATCCGATCATAACGCCCTTCTCGAAGTACTGCTGCATCAGCAGGTAAAGGACGGTAACCGGAACGGTGGAAACGATAATCGCGCAGTACTTAACGACGTTGGAAACACGCAGCGTCTCAGCGACGTCTGTGTAGTTATCCTGGAACATCTCGGCAACGTCTCCGGCGGACATTGTCAGCGCAGCAAGGATCTTCTGCAGAACGGTCTGCATCGGCCAGAACGCCTGGTTTCTCAGATATACCAGAGCGGTGAAGTAGTCGTTCCACTTACCGACTGCGTAGTAAACCGACAGAACCGCCATGATCGTGCTGGACAGCGGAATAACGATCTTGAAGAAGTACTGGAAATGCGACGAGCCGTCGATTTCCGCTGCTTCATACAATTCACGCGGAATTGAAGTCTGCATGTATGTTCTTGCAATCATGGTATTCCAGACGCTCATCGCGCCCATCAGGACCATGATCAGCGGATTGTTGTAAAGTCCGATATCCTTCATAACCAGGAAGGTCGGAATCAGACCGCCGTTGAAGAACATCGTGAAGATGATCATGAAGTTGAAGATGCCTTTGCCCGGGAACTTGTTGGACAGCGCGTAAGCTGCCAGCATCGTAAGGAAAATACCGAGGACCGTAGCTGCTACCGTATAGATGATGGACATCAGGTAGCCGCGCCACAGTGTCGTATAGTGCAGGATTCTCTCATAACCGATCAGCGAGAAGTCGATCGGAACGATGACGACATCGCCGTTCAGAACCGCGTACGGATCAGATACGGAAGAGATAACGATGAGGTACAGAGGATACAGAACAATGAACAATACGAGAACCCATACGATATGGTTGATAACGGTAAAGATCTTGTCGCCCGTCGTCAGCTGAACTTTGTTCTCTTTATGAGTTCTGACAAATTTTTCTTTTTTCGCCATGATAGTGTCCTCCTCCCTTAGAACATACTGATCGAACTCAGTTTGTTCGAAATCGTGTTAACCGTGATAACCATCAGGAAGCTGACCACATTCTGGAAAAGTCCGATAGCCGCGGTATAGGAGAACTGGCCCTGTGTCAGACCCATTGAGTAAACGTACATACCGATTGTATTGGATGTACCCTTGTTGCCTGACGTCTGCAGAAGAAGTGTCTTCTGCATGTTGCCCGCCATAACCTGTCCGGAGTTAAGGATCAGCATCATCATAGCCATCGGAATGATACTCGGCATATCGATGTACCAGATCTGCTGAAGGATCGTAGCGCCGTCGATCTTGGCTGCTTCATACATTTCCTGATCGATACCGGTCAGGGCAGCGATGTAAATAATGGTATTCCAGCCTGTATTCTGCCAGATGGAAGAAGCTACGAATACGGTACGGAACCATTTGCTCTCAGCCATGAAGTACTGCGGCGTGCCTCCCAGGAAGGCAATGAACTTATTGACAATACCGTTGTTGGGATCCAGGAAGATGTAAAGCATACCGGCAAGAACAACCGTTGAAACAAAGTGAGGAATGTAAATGACGGTCTGATTGAACTTCTTGAATCTCTCTGAAGGCAGTCTGTTAAGAAGCAGTGAAAGGATGACCGGAAGCGGGAATCCCCACAGCAGGTTGAAGATATTAACTGCCAGAGTGTTGACAATCAGCTGCTTGGCCAGATAAGAACTGAAGAATGTCTTGAAATGTTTTAACCCGACCCACGCGCTGCCTGTGATACCCTGAACAGCCTTATAGTCCTTGAAGGCGATCTGGATACCGTACAGCGGCAGGTAGTGGAAAACAATGTAGAAGACAACCGCGGGAAGAATAAAGATGTATAACTGCCAATCTCTCCCGATAGCCTGAAGCAGTCGCTGTCCTTTTGTCTTTTT
>CACZPA010000183.1 GCA_902782895.1 uncultured Eubacteriales bacterium | reverse complement strand
TCTTATTCTCATCTACTCGCGAACGTACCAGAACCGTATCTCCGATCTGGATCTGAGACAGATTCTGCTCATTGATCGTAGCTTTGACACGGTACTCTCCGTCCGCCATGAGGGTAATAAACGTCTTCTGATTGCCGTACATATCCGTCGTATTGCCGTTCAGCACGGATTCATCCAGTTTCTGCACAAAACCGTCCATCTCGGCGTATACGGTGTCTTCGGTCATCTTCTCTTTGGTCTTCTCGATATCGGCCTGTTTGGTCTTGCGGTCATACTCCGCCTGCTTGATCGAAGAATACCGGTTGGAGATCTCCAGCGTATACTCGATCTTGTTCTCCTCAGCGGCCTTCTCTTTTTCGTTCTCCAGAGATGTGATCTCGTTCTGATACTGCAGGATCTGGTTATCGAGGCGCTCGATCTCAAGCTCCGCCTGCTCCAGCTGAAGCTCCAGATCTTCGGTATCATATACAAACAGAACATCTCCGTATTTGACTTTCTGCTTCTCAACGACGGCGACCATCTTCACCGTACGGGAGGTATCCGGATTGATCTTCATCGTCTTCTGCGGTTCGACTATCCCCGCAAAACGGTTCTGCACTCCGGCAAAACCGTTCAGCCCCAGCAGATCCGAGATCCGATCCGCGAACACGGTCTCTCCGTTATCCGCCGAAGCACCGCTCTGACATCCGCTAAGCACCGCGGCCGCCAGCAGCAGGGCCGCCAGCAGCAAGGAAACTGTTTTACGAACTCTCATCACCATTATCCTCCGATCCTGTTCTTCTGGTAGATCCTGTACAGACCGTCCAGTACCAGGTTATCATCCAGAATAAACTTACGCTCGCAATACGGAACGATCGCGGAAGACAGGCCTCCCGTCGCGATCAGCATGGCCTCTCCCCCGATTTCCATCTCTACACGGTGAGCGATTCCGTCCATCATGGCCGCTGTTCCGAAAATCGATCCGGACAGCATACTGTCCACCGTATTGGTCCCAACAACATGCTTTGGCGCGATCAGATCAATCATCGGCAGCTGGGATGTCTTCTCGACCAAAGTGGAAAGCGCGGTCCGTACGCCCGGCAGAATGATGACGCCGCGCAGTATCCCCGCTTTATCTATGACGCAGGCCGTCGTCGCTGTCCCCATGTCAAAAACGATCTGCGGCAACGGATATTTCGCGATCGAAGCGACCGCCCCGGCCACGATATCCGCGCCAAGCTGCGCCGGATTATCGATCTTGATATTGAGACCTGTCCGCACGCCGGGCCCGACAACGACAGGTTCTTTGCCGCACAGCATCATAAATGTCCCCCGCAGTACGGAAGCAAGCGGCGGCACAACTGTCGAAACGATCCCGCCTTCGATCTGTACCGGCGAAACATTGTTCATCTCCAGCCATGTTTTGAATTTGATCGCATATTCTGCCGCGGTCGTGCGTGTATTGGTCTCAAATCTCGCGCTGACGACGGTTTTCCCGTTTTGCATGCAGCCCGCTACAAGCTGTGTGTTGCCTACATCGATTGTCAGAATCATAGATTATCCCTTTCCGTTAGAATAAACTGGGGATTGCCTCGGCAATCCCCAAAAGTTGTCTTTTAATCTGTAATATCTGCCTGACGCTTCCTTACGGAATCAACTGCCTTAGCAACCGCTGTGCCGATGATCATACTGGAAACCGCCTCCAGCAGTCCATTGAGGCCGACGAACGCAGCGAAGAACGCAAGCCAGTTCATACCGCCTTTGAATCCCTGAATGAATTCCGAATTTCCAAAGAACAGGAACAGCAGTCCGACAAACAGAACCGTGTTGATCAGTGCGCTGCACAGGCAGGTTACCGCGTAAGACGGAATCTTATGCTGTGTACGGTCGATCTTGATCATGCCCTTGAAAATCAGTCCGCAGAACCATCCCATCAGAATACGGGGCGCCATGCACATAATGAATGTGAAAACCGGATTGATTCCAAAAAGCGTCGTGCCAAAGTAATCCATTCCGAAGCACTGCACAAAACTGGTCAGTCCGAAGATTCCACCAAGGAACGCGCCAGCCGCGGGTCCCAACAGGATCGCGCCGACTCCGACCGGAATCATGATGAACGTGATCGATACAACGCCGACCTTCAGATATCCCAGAGGCGTAAACGCCATGACCAGGATCAGTGCCGCAAGTATGGCCAACTGTACCATCTTGACTGTCTTTGCCGAAATGTTCTTTGCCATTATTCAATTCCTCCTGCTATTGTTTTTGATTCAGCGCCCTGCGGTGCCGTTAAAAATACAATGCAGGCAACATTATACTATAGATCAGGCAAAAAAGCAAGCGGCAAATCCGGGCCGCGACGATACCGCGTGAACACCTCGAATGAGTCTCAAAACGAGCCTCAGAACTGTACGTCGAAACCCGCCTCTTCTTCCTCTTTGTCCAGTGTTTTCTTCTCTTCCGGAGTCAGCATTTTCTCCAGGAACAAACGGTTATGATAGGTACCGAACGTCATCGCGCGGTAATTGCGGATCTTGACGATCTCCTCGTCCGTTACCCCGCGCATCTCCGCGATCGCTTCGATGATCTCCAGTACATCCGACAAATCCGCCACGCTGCGCTGCGACATATAGACCTCAATCGCGTGTTTCAGCAATACATGCAGCTGATACAGGTATTCCTCATCATCAAGAGTTCTTGTCATGGGGAAATTGCCTTCCCTGCGAAGGATCTCCGGAATTCTGTCACGTACCAGACTTCCTACATACCTTATGTCCTTATCTTCCACAGTAAATACACCTCTCTTCAGATTTAGAACCGATCTATCTCTGTTTCTTATTATATCATCATTCTAAACATAAGTCAAAGCTCGTTTCCGTTTTCATCGACTTTTACGATATGATAATCGTCCTTTTCGACGATCTCTTTGCCCTCTTCATCGACCTTTACGATCTTATACTCTCCCTGATCGTCAAATTTAGACTGATTCAGATACTGGTCAATGATCGCCTGGCGCTCCGCGTCAAGGCTGAATCCCTCGATCTCCTCATTCTCCAGCTCTTCATCCTCGTTGGGCATGTAATTCTTAAAAACGCGCTCCAACAGCGCCGCCGCGATATACATGTAAAGGCCGGGCAGCACAATGATCAGACCCATATTGACAAATACGCACAGATAGACTGTCCCCGCGAAAAGCACGATCAGGATCAGTGTCGTCAGCAGATGCTTATTGGCCATCAGGAACGAATATTTGATGAAATCCTTTGTCTTCATATCAAACCGGGCGACCAGGTTCGGGATGTAAAGCATCACGAAGATCAGCTCCAGTCCGACCAGCAGCTCCAGCGGCATAATAATATAGGTCATAATGCCGAAGCTTTGTTTATTATAAGCGATCAGCCAGATATTGTACGCGATCAGAAGGACCAGTGTTGTAATGATCAGGCTGATGATCATGCACTGCTTATAATTCAGCTTAAACGCGTGGCCGAAGTCGCGCAGAGTATATGTATCCGTCCCTCTCTGCTTCTTGCCCAGGGAATACATGGTCGAACAGGTCGCGATCAGCCAGTGCAGTACAAAGGCATAGATGATCAGAACCGTTACGATCAGCGGAACATAACCGAAAATTCCTGTCGAGAGCAAGAGCATGACCGGCACAAAACCACCCGTTACGGCCCAGACTGCGCTCAGCATGACCATATCAAAAAGAAGCGTTCCATATTTGATAAACGGGCCGTCCATATCAAATAGCTTTGCCATATGAATACTCCCCCTCAAGATTCAATACAAGTATTATAACCGATTATAACAGAGCCGACAACCGAAGAATATGAAATATTTATGAATGATTTGTGAAATCCGCACAAAT
>CACZPA010000182.1 GCA_902782895.1 uncultured Eubacteriales bacterium | reverse complement strand
GCGGATAATGCCAGGCAGAAGCCAGCGCTTCTGCTGTCTCGATCACACCGAGCGTATGCTGAAACCGGGAAGGCTTGATCCGTTTCTTCAACGAAGCAATGATCTCCGCTTCACTCTTCTGTTTCCCATACAGGCCATGTTCCGCGATATACCGGTTGACGGCGGGCTCCAGCATCGGATGCGGAAGCTTGCCGTCGTAGATTTCCTGCCGGATTTGTGAGGAAGACACGGGCAGATCGGACAGCGGAAGGACATGGATCACTGCACTGTAGCGGTCTTTCATGTACTGCATATCCGCCTGCAGCTGCGCCTGATCACACTGGTCTTCTCTCGTGGCAAGGATCAGCTCGGCATGACGGCAGATCACTTCCGGGGCGAACCAGGTCTTCATGCCGGCCAGGGAATCCGCGCCCAGAATAAAATACCATTTCACATCCGGACAGGCTCGCGAGAGCTCCAGAAGCGTATCGGCGGTAAACGTGTACCCCTGCCGTCTGATCTCGATGTCGGAACAGGTGAACAGCGGATCGTTCTGGATGGAAAGACGGACCATCTCCAGTCTGTGTTTTGCGCTGGTCACATTTCCGTGCAGCGTCTTAAAATAGGAATTGCCGGTCGGGATCACCATGACCTCATCCAGCCCGAGCATTTCCTGCGCGGCATGGCCGATGCGCTCATGGGCGAGATGGATGGGATCAAATGTTCCGCCGAGAATGCCGGTCTTTTTCATGGGCTGCACTCCAATCAGGGAAGAACGATGGGATCCTTTTTGTCGGGGTTGGGACGGTAGAGCACGATCTTCCTTCCGATCACGGTGACGACCGTCGAACGGGTCCTGTCGGCGATGGTCTCCGCGATCTCCCGGGTATCATAGCCGCAGTTCTTCAGAACATTGAGCTTGATCAGCTCTCTTGCCTTGATGGCCTCTGCAGCGGAAGCGGTCACTTCCGGCGTTGCGCCGTCCTTGCCGACATGAACGACAGGATCAAGCTTTGCGGCGAGGCTCATCAGATAACTTCTCTGTTTGCTTGTCATTGTATTCTCCGATCAGGATCTAATCCTTATTTGTAATAGTCAAAAGCGAATCCGTACATGCGGACCGTATCGCCGTCCGTGATCCCAAGCGCTTCGAGATCGTCCAGGATCCCGCGGTCTTTCAGGAACTGCTGGAAGAACAGGAAGCCTTTCTCGGATTCCAGATTGGTATAGCCGAGCATCTTTTCGATCATCGGACCTTCGATCACATACTCTCCGTCCTCATTGACGAAAACTTCGTAGGGCAGATCCGGCACATTGTTCTTCGGAATGTATTCCTTCTCATAGACGACAGGTTCCTTGCCGATCTGCTGCAGACGCTCGTAAATCGCGTTTATAAGCTCATTTACGCCCTTTCCAGTCACAGCCGATATCGGATATACCTTCATGCCTTCAGGCCCGAATTCGGCCGTAAGACGCGCGACAGGGTCCTCTTCGCCCTCTTCCGTCTGGATAATGTCTGTTTTGTTCGCAGCGATGATCTGCGGCACCTGCATCAGTTCGGGATTGAAGCGTTCAAGCTCGGCATTGATCGCACGGATATCTTCCACGGGATCACGGCCTTCGGAACCGGAGGCATCCACGATATGCACGAGCAGTCTGGTCCGCTCGATATGGCGCAGGAAATCATGCCCCAGTCCGATGCCTTCGGAGGCGCCGTCGATGAGTCCCGGAATGTCCGCGATCACGAAGCCTTTCCCGTTTCCCATATCCACCACGCCCAGATTCGGCTGCAGTGTAGTAAAATGATAATTCGCGATCTTCGGCCGGGCATTCGTTACTCTGGAAAGGAAGGTGGATTTGCCGACATTCGGATAGCCGAGCAGGCCGACATCCGCGATCACCTTCAGTTCCAGTTCCACCATCAGCTCCTGTCCGGGCTGTCCGGGACGGGCATACTTCGGAGCCTGCATCGTGGAGGTTGCATAATGCATGTTGCCGGTGCCGCCTCTGCCGCCCCGCAGGACGACCTCCCGCTCATTGCCGCCGGACATATCCGCGATGACTTTTCCGCTCTCTGCTTCCCGGATGACGGTGCCTTCCGGCACCTTCAGGATCAGATCCTCCGCGGAAGCACCGGTGCATCTTCTCTTTCCGCCTTCCTTGCCGTTGGCAGCGACATATTTTCTTTTGTGACGGTAATCGGAAAGCGTGTTCATGCCTTTGTCGATCACAAAGACGATGTCGCCGCCCTTTCCGCCGTCGCCGCCGTCGGGTCCGCCGTCGGGCACATAAAGCTCGCGCCGGAAGCTGACGTGGCCGTCGCCGCCGTCGCCTGATTTTATATAGATCTTTGCGTGATCAGCAAACATAGTGACCTCCGTAGTGAGTAAAAAAGCCGGTGCGAAAAGCACCGGCCAAAGTGTTGTTATTCCGTGACTTCGGTTCTGGGGTAAACGGAGACCTGCTTTTTGTCTCTGCCCTTACGCTCAAAACGTACAACGCCGTCTGCCGTAGCAAAG
>CACZPA010000181.1 GCA_902782895.1 uncultured Eubacteriales bacterium | reverse complement strand
GAGACCGACAGAACTGTTTTGCCGGCCTTAATCGTAGAGTTGTCTGTCAAAGAGGAGAAGAACGCCTCAGCAGCTTCAGAACAGGAATCTGCCGACACGGAAGCTGCTGTGGAATTCATAAAGATGGAAGCGCCGGATATGGACACGATCCGCCGTTATGTGCGAGGATGTGAAGCATTTAAGGATCTTTACGCGAAATGGGAAGAGGAATACAGCTCAAGCATTGTCACGATCAATGATGTGCAGTATCCGGGGATACTGTCGACGGAATTCCTGTCGGATGAAGAGAAAAATGTTTCGTTCCGGCTGATACACGCCACTCCGACGGGGGACGGATATCTGAAGGAATTGTTTGCTTATCAAGACGGAGAGGTTGTTTCGGTATCTGAGGAACCATACGAACCTTCCGCAGAAGAACTCGTCGATGCTCCGGATCTTACAGGCAAAGATACTTTATATTTACAGAACACGCTCGTAAGTTATTACGATGTCAACAGTGATGTAATAGATTCGGCAAAATCCCTTTCTCCGAGCATCGTGGCTTCGGTTTATTCTGGGCTGGATAATTTGAACTGGCAGGAGCTTACACTTTCGGAGGAAGATCGATCCTATTATAGCAATGCCTTGTACCTGATGGGGGAGGAACCGGTTTATTTCTGCATCGGAGCCAGAGAGGATATTATGGCAGATCTCATTCAGGCTTATACACCTGCAGGAAGCCTTGCGGGAGGAGTCTTCTATCAGGGAGACATGGCATCGGCGTATATACATCCGGAGGCTACGCAAAAGGAGGCAGCTGAATTTGCAGATCTGCTCTGGAATCGGATGACTTGTGGTTCATATTTGGAATATACACAATGGACCCCGGAGGCGGCTGGTGATGAGATAGCCGTGGATTGGTGTTATTATCGGAATCACTATGGAAGCAACGGTGAAGGTTTGTACCATAACGAACATGTCAGCTTAATGTACGCGAGAGTGAACGGCAGACTGGATCTGCCGGCAGGATATACTGACGCGATTCCTGCAACGCCGGATGAGACATACGATCTGGTTAAGGCTGAGGTATGGGGATATGACGATCATATAGTTGTTACGGATCCGGATATTCTGATGGAGATCGAAACAGCTATACAATCAGCGGAACATAAGAACAATAGTCCACAGACTTATCTCATCTGTTATCCGCTATGTTTCGAACGGGCAGACGGAGTGAAGCTCTATGCATATCCAAACCTGTATGGTCCATCTGAGTCAAATCAGCTTTTCCAGACAGGCGAAGCCTGGTATAAGTTCCCATCTGAACACAGAGATCTGTGGGATATGCTGGGGTATCGGCCTTGAGCGGAACGGAGCTTAATATGCGTAAATTTATCACATCAGAACCGGTTAATAAAGGCTGGTCTAATGATCGGAAATATAAAGTTGTGACCGAAGAGGGGGAAACTCTGCTCTTGCGGTTGTCTGACGCGGTGGAGTACGAGGCCAAGAAAAAAGAATTTGAGATCATTCAAAAATACGCAGGCCTCGGCTTTCCCATGTCTCAGCCGGTTGAGTTTGGCAGGACAGAGGATGGCTCACGCGTTTACATGCTGTTGTCTTGGGTCGAAGGGATGGATCTGGAGCAGGTGCTGCCGGTATTGCCGGAAGTACAACAGTACCAGCTCGGCCGTAAAGCGGGGACGATTCTGAAAAGGATACATTCTTTGCTCCTGGAGCCCGATGACAAACCGGCCGCTACAAAAAAAGAAAAGAAGCTGAGGCAGCTCTCGATGTATGAACAGTCCGCGCTTCGCATAAACGGAGATGAGCGGGCTGTGCGGTTTGTCAGGGAGAACATCGATTATATCTGGAGGGAAGCGCCTGTCTATCAGCATGGGGACTATCATCCGGGCAATCTGATCTATACGCCGGAGGGCAGGATCGGCGTGATTGATTTCAACCGATGGGAGGTCGGAGATCCTTACGAAGAGTTCTATAAACTGGAAAGCTTCGGACGGGAATTAAGCATCCCATACTGCATCGGACAGATCGATGCTTATTTTGAGGATCATGTCCCGGAGGACTTCTGGAAAGCGCTGGCGGTCTACGTTGCTCAAGCTTCGCTGTATTCCATCAAGTGGGCGGAGCCCTTCGGCCAGGAAGAGATCGACGGAATGGTCAGAAGATGCAGGGCGGCCTTGGATGATTATGACGGCTTTACGTCGGTCATTCCGAAATGGTATCTCAGATCATAATAAAAAAGAGCTGTGAAATATAGAAATGCTATTTTCATCTCACGCTGTTCCGAAACAAGTATTAAGATATTGATTTGCGGTCAAATCAACAAAATGCCACCAATAAAAAGGATGCTGTGAAAAAACGATCTCTCGTCTCTTTTCACAGCATCTTTGTATTCTCAGGATTCAGTTGTCAGGTCGGGAGAAACAGCGGGGTCGACGGGCTCTTCCGTGATCAGGCTTTTGGAGAGCTGGCTGCGCTGAAACGCGGAGCCGGGGCTCGTGATGATCTGTGTTCCATCGCCGGCAAGCGGTCTGTCAATATAGATGTATCCTAGGAAGCGCATGCTGCTCGTGTATTTGCAGCTGCCTTCCGTATCGATTTCGAAGGTGTCGAAGAGATAACCGCTCCAGCTGGACTCGGAGAGCAGGACAGAGCCGTCTTCACGGATCTCCTCCACGACCGAAACATGACCGGTCGATTCATCGTAATTGTCCCAGCAGGCGACGGCTCCGAGACGGGGCTCCTGCCCGTAATCATAGGCGTGCATTTCGATGTTGTCGTACCACCAGCAGCCTGCATCGCGGATGCTTAAGCGCGGCTCGGACTCGAGAATCTCATACGCGCGGCCGTATGCGTAAGCCGTGCAGTTGGGCATGCCATAGCCGGAAGCGTAATACAGATTGGCACGGCTGAAATAATATTCGTTGTAGTAGGACGGAGCTTCAAGCCGGGGGATATACTCCTTGGCAGAATCCTCAGCTGCAGCTTCATCAGCCTCGGTCGAGGACGTCTCGTCGATGGCGGATTCTTCCGCTGCGGAATCATCGGCTTGAGAGCCGGATCCTTCAGCAGCATCAGACGCAGAAACAGGCGCGGCATAGGCGGTCATGGGACGCGCGGCCGCGAGAGACAGGATGGACAGCAGCACAAGCGTCGCTATCAGGTAACGGTAATATTTCATAGAAAAACGACAAATCCTTTCCAAATTGTTTCACTGACAGGTGTCCTTTGCGGACACCGTGATAGTATACGACGTGATTACGGCTTTGTCAAGCCCTTTTCGATGGATTGCAATAAATCTTAACAATTTCGTAATAATTGACATCCATAAACGGGCGTGATATACTATTTATACAAAAACTGGGTCACTGAAACGCATGGACCTAAGATCAGAAAAAGAAAGGTTGATGAAGGATGAGCAATCAGAAGATTGTTCCGGGAACTGGCGGAGACCACTATGTTCCTTATGCGGAACGCGTAGGCAATGAATCCGTTGTATATTTCACAAGGGATCTTTCGGCAGAAGGCATCGAGAAAGCATATGGCATGGTAAATGCCGGCATCTGCGGCAAAGTCGCGGTTAAGCTGCATACAGGCGAGCAGCACGGCCCCAATATCCTGCCCCGCACATGGGTTAAGAAGTTCCTGGCGGACTGCCTCCCGGATTCCACAATCGTAGAGACCAACACCTATTACGAAGGAGATCGTTACACGACCCTGCAGCACCGCAAAACTCTGGCCGTCAATGGCTGGAATTTCTGCCCGGTCGATATCATGGATGAGAACGGCACCGTCATGCTTCCGGTCAAGGGCGGCAAGTGGTTCACTGAGATGTCTATGGGAAAGGATATCCTGAATTATGATTCTCTGGTCGTCCTGACACATTTCAAGGGACATACACAGGGCGGATTCGGCGGATCCAACAAGAATATCGGCATCGGATGCGCGGACGGACAGATCGGCAAGAAGATGATCCATACGAGCCAGCACGCATGGGATACACTGAAGGAAGAGCTGTCCGAGAAGATCACCGAGTCCTCCAAGGCGACGGTCGATCATTTCGGTAAGCACATCACGTTCGTCAACGTCATGCGCAACATGTCGGTTTCCTGCGACTGCGAAGGCCTTGGTGCCGAGCCGGTCGTAACACCGAACGTCGGAGTCCTTTCTTCTACGGATATTCTGGCGGTCGATCAGGCCTGCGTTGACATTATCTACGCGATGAAGCCGGAATTCCGCGCGGCGATGGTCGAGAGAATGCAGAGCCGTCACGGACTGCGCCAGCTGTCCTACATGAAAGAAATCGGCATGGGCAACGACAAGTATGTCCTGATCGATCTGGACAACGGCGGAAAGAGAATCACAGCGGCAGAAGCCGCGGAAGGGCTGAAGCCTTTCGTATCCGACGGAGAAGTGTAATCCGGATCGGATTTAAGCAGATTATGGACCGCGGAGAGACGAATTGTCTTTCCGCGGTTTTTTCATTGCAAATCGAGACAGAATCCGCTATAATGTACATACGAAAGAGTACAGAAACAGTGTCCGGAAATAGAACTGCCGAAAGGAATCAGTCATTATGCGCAAGACATATCTGCTCGGGATCGATATCGGAACAAGCTCCTGTAAGGCGGCGGTATTTACGCCTGACGGGTCTGTTGTCGTATCCGCGTCTGCGTCCTATCCGGTGTATTATCCGGAAAGCGGCTGGGCAGAGCAGGATCCGGAGGACTGGTGGAAAGGCGCCTGTGAGGCTGTGCGAGGGCTCTGGGAGAGCGGCAAGGTCAAGCCGGAAGAGATCGCCGGAATCGGGATCGATGGACAGAGCTGGGCTGCGGTCGCGATCGACGGGGACGGAGTGGTGCTCTCCCGTACGCCGATCTGGATGGATACAAGAGCTGCCGGAATCTGTGACAGGCTGAACCGGGAGATCGGCGCGGACAGGATTTTTGCCGTGGCCGGGAACCGTCTGCAACCCTCCTATACAACGCCGAAAGTCCTCTGGTACCGGGAGAATCTGCCGGGTGTGTATGCAGGGATCGATAAGATCCTGCAGTGCAATGGCTATCTCGTCTATAAGCTGACCGGCGCGGTGACGCAGGACATTTGCCAGGGCTACGGCTGGCACTGCTTTGATATGCGGAATGGCCGCTGGGACTATGAAATGGCGCGGGAACTCGGCATTCCGGCGGGTTTCCTGCCGGAAATCGTCCCCTGCGACGCGGTTGTGGGCCATGTGACAACGGAAGCCGCTGCATTGACCGGACTTGCGGAGGGGACGCCTGTTGTCGCGGGAGGACTGGACGCGGCCTGCGGTACACTTGGCGCGGGAGTCCTTCACAATGGCGAAACACAGGAGCAAGGCGGACAGGCCGGCGGCATGAGCATCTGCACGGAGAGCTATCAGGCGGATCCGAATCTGATCCTATCCTATCATGTAGTTCCTGGAAGGTGGCTCTTGCAGGGCGGCACGGTCGGAGGCGGTGGTGTCATGCGCTGGCTCGAGGCGCAGTTTGGCGCGTATGAACGCAGCCGGGCGTCAGAGAAAGGATCGTCTTTTGACCAGCTGACGGAGCTGGCAGCGGCGGTCGCGCCCGGCAGTGACGGAATGGTTTTCCTGCCGTATATGTCCGGAGAGCGCAGTCCGATCTGGGATCCGGACGCCAAGGGTGTCTTG
>CACZPA010000180.1 GCA_902782895.1 uncultured Eubacteriales bacterium | reverse complement strand
GCCCTTATAAACACTTGCCGTGAGGACTTTCAGCTCCTGCGTGCTGCCGACATCGAGACCGCCGCCGATCACGAAAAGACTCCCGCCGTGCAGCACATATGTGAACAATGCGACAGCAGAATCGAGACTGCCGTTTCGCGGCCAGGAGGCCGGCATGAAAACAATCAGCTCGTAATCTTTGATTTCTTCATAGGTCAGAGCGCCGTAGCGGCTCTCATCCGCGGCATCAAACGCGCAGCCCCGGATCCCGGGCAGAATATCGAGTGCAGCGGCGATACTCCGATGCGGTGCACAGTTACGGTCGCCGATGATTAATGCTTTGTTCATAGCGATGTATCCTTTCCCGGCCCGGGCAGCCCTCCCGCGGTCCAGAGGGCCGCGTTGCGCAGGAGCTTCCGGTATTCCGGATTCCGGAACGTCGTGACGTCATGACCCGGCGCGATATAGACGACACGCCCGAGCCCGAACTCGATCGCCCAGGCCATCGGGACTTCGATGCCTTCCTCGATGCGCGCGTTCAGGAGCACGGTTTTGTCCGTGAGCCGGTCGTGATGGATGTCAAAAAGATCATCCTCCAGCGAGAACGGTCCGACTCCCTGCAGAATCGGATGATCCACGGCGGCGGGGAAGTAATCGATATGCCGGTGATTCTGCGGGGCGAGCGTCTTTTTCAGCGCGCCGCCCAGCATCTGCGCCATTTCGTAATCGACGCCCGGATCGAGATTGTGGACAACAAGGAGACCCCCGCCGTTTAAGACATAGTGGAGGAGCGCCTGCACCTGCTGATGGACGGTCGGAGATTTGTCGATCCAGTGATCGTTGTACAGGAGAACCGTATCAAACCGCGCGTATTCGTAATCCTCCAGCGATTCGAAATGTTCGGTATTCAGCGCGAATTCAAAGTCATCACCCAGAATCGCGAAGATCTCGCTGTCGACGTTTTTCAGAGGATGGTACAGGGGATACGTATAGTCACCGGAGAGGAAAAGTTTCTTTTTCATAGGCGGCCTCCTCATATCCTGTCGATGAACCACAGTCCGGCCTTGTACAGAATCTTGCGGACAGGACCGCGGAAGGATTCGACCTGATGGCCGGGTACGACGCAGACGACCTTGCCCCAGCCGTAGCGGTGGCACCAGACCGCGGGAACGCTGCTTTTCGCGTAGCGGGACTGCACGAGCACCTGCTTCTCGGTGAAATCGTCGAAATCGAACTGATAGGACTCTTCCGTCGTCTTGAAATCCTCAAAGCGTTCGGAGATCGGGTGATCCACGTCGGTCCTGGAATAGTCGATGAGCACCTGCGAGGGATGCCCCAGGAAGCGTGCGCCCAGGAGCAGAGCAAATTCGTGGCAGTCGCGTGTCATCACCATGCCGTTGTGGAGCGCCAGAAGATTTCCACCGTCCGCGACATAGGAAACAAGCGCCGCGACGGCCTTGCGGGAGCCTTTGACCCCCCAGTTGTCGATATAGGAGATGACCATATCGTAGGATTTGAGCCGGTCGAGCGTCAGATTCCCGTAATCTTCCTCCAGTGTAATGTCAAAAACCCCATCGTAAACGCGCTGCAGCACTTTCATCACGCCGCCGACAGGGTGGTACGGCGCGACAGTGTCGCCGAGCAGTAAAGCCTGTCTCATCATGATTACCAGGGAATGACGTTGCCGCCGTACTGCAGATAGGCCGGATGGTCGGATTTGAAATGCTCCTGCTCGAGCAGCAGACGGACGATTCCCTCCGCGGAGGTTTTCGCGTCGGTAAAGCCCTGACGGAGAGGTTTGGTGATCATTTCATCGTCGCGGCCCCTGGTCGTGCCAAGATAGGACGGCATTCCGCCGGGATTGAAGAGCATGACCTGCCCGTTAAACTCCCGGTGCAGTCTGTTGTGGATGATGGAACCGGCCATGTTGAGGGCCGCTTTGCTCATACAGTATCCGAAGCCGCTGTAGCGCCAACAGGTGCCGATCGAGCCGGCCTCGGAGGAGATGATGCCGATCAGCTTGTGGAAGCTCGGTACGATCATGTCGATGAAAGCGTTGATGACGCGGAGCGCGCCGATCGCGTTGACGTCGATGACGTGCATCATCTCTTCGAAATCAAGCTCGTGATCGAAAATGTCTCCGGTACCGGGGCCGTGTTTGCCGCTGATTCCGGCGTTATTGACGAGGATATCCAGCGTATCGGTGTATTTTCTGACCTCTTCGACGGCGGCCTGAACGCTCGCGTCGTCCGTGACGTCCAGCGAGACCTTCACCAGAGCATCGGGATACTCCTGCATCAGATCGTCCAGAAGCGTCCATTTGTTGAAATACTGGCCGGCAAATACAAAGAAGCCACGTTCCAGGAAGAGTCTGCACATCTCGAGGCCGAGACCTCTGTCCGCGCCTGTTACAAAAACTGTTCTTTTATCCATTTCGATCCCCCTTATTCTGTTGTGTTGGCTGATTGTTGGTGTGATTATAGCATGCCCGACGCGGGAATGCAATCCTTCCGGATGCGGGCAGTTCAGGGAGTTTTGATTTCCATACCGTAGATCCCGCAGATCCCTTCACAGGCGCAGAATCCAAGGTTGAGGCTGTCCGCGAGGTCGGGGAGATACAGATCCATCTCGTGCGCGCCGTCCACCGTGAGCTTCAGGCGTTTGGAGAGGATCTCCGCCGTGAGCGTATGGACTTTGCTTTCCTCGAGCGGGAATTTCGTGCCGAGCGTCAGATAGTGTCCCGGAACACGGCCGTTCGTATAATGCCGCCAGACGTTCAGACCGTATTTCCAGATGACGATTTCGTAGTACTCCAGCGTGCGGATATGTCCCTGCCCGTCGAGCTCGTGATCCATGGAGAGCAGAAGCATCGGGGCGGCAAGATTCTCAAACCGCATTTTGACGGAAAGTGTGGTGCCGGCGCCGTAGCGCTCGGGCGTCATCAGGCCCATGTAGTCAAAATCGTTCTCCACATCGGGAATCGGATTGTTTTCGATACAGTCCGCCTCCTGACGGAAGCGCGGGAAACGCTCAAAACGCCAGGAATAGGCGTATTCCAGTCCGCTGTTCTCCCATTCGCCGGGCTTAAAGGAATAAATCATGATGGTAACCTCCTGTATATTACGTTTTGTTAAGAGGGCTTTGCTGCATAAAGTATAGCAAAGCGGGCGCAGAACGTCAACTTGACAAGTCACGATATATTTCATACAATTAAGATAAAAGTTAGAGTACGAGCAAAAAACCGTAAACAACGGCAAAAGAGTGAACAAGTCATCATCAATGACGGTCAGGAGGGGCCAAATGACAAGAGAAGAAGTTTATAAGATGCTGGATGAATATGTGGGCGTTCTGCTGGAAAAATCCGACGCGGAGCATCCCATGTGGAATATCGAAAAAGTGCGCAGCGGCAGGCCGAATGTGTGGAATTATGTGGACGGATGCATGATTACAGCGGTTCTGTCCCTGTATGAGATGACCGCGGATCGGAAATATCTGGATTTCGCGGACCGGTTCCTGGGATGGTTTGTCCAGGAGGACGGTTCGATCAAGACCTACAGCACAGAGGAGTATAATCTCGACAATATCAATCCGGCCAAGAATCTGTTTAAATTATATGAACTGACGGGCAAGGAGAAATACAGGAAGGCGATGGATCTTGTCCGGTCGCAGCTGGATACGATGCCGCGGACCGAGGCGGGCAGCTTCTGGCATAAGAATATCTATCCCAACCAGGTCTGGTTGGACGGACTGTATATGGCACAGCCTTTTTACATGGAATACGAGAGGCGTTTCAACCAGGGAAAAGGCTGCCAGGACTCTTTCCGACAGTTTAAGAACGCAGAAGCGACCCTCAAGGATCCAAAGACAGGCCTGTATTATCACGGCTATGATGAGAGCAGGCAGATGTACTGGGCGGATCCGGTAACGGGCTGCAGCCCTAATTTCTGGCTGCGGGCGTTGGGCTGGTTCACCGTTTCCCTTGTGGACACAATGGAGGCCATGGGAGAGGATATGCCGCAGGAAAAGGAGTATCTGCGGAACATGTTCCTCAATCTGGCGGAGGCGCTGCTCCCTTATCAGGACGAAAGCGGAATGTTCTACCAGGTGGTCGACCGCAAGGACGATTCGAGAAATTACCTCGAAACATCCGGCACGGCGCTGATTACCTACGGCCTGCTGAAGGGCGTACGTCTCGGATACCTGCCGGATCGGTTTGAAGAGGCCGCGGTCAGGGCTTTTGACGGCATTACGGATCGATATCTGTCCCGAAACGAGGACGGTACGCCGAGGCTCGGCGGGATTTGCCTTGTCGCGGGGCTTGGTGGAGCACAGCATCGGGACGGATCTCTGGATTATTATTTCTCGGAGCCGGTCGTGGAGAACGAAGCAAAGGGTGTCGCGCCGCTGATTCTGGCATATACAGAGCTGTTAAGAAGGCGTTGAGATAATAAAGGCAGTTCGACTAAAGGCAGTTCAATTAAAAGGCAGGTATGGGAGGAACACAAAATGATAGACGCAGGAGCAAGATGGATACAGGCTGCTTATATCAACAGGCTGCCTTCTCCGGGAGATCGCAATGCGGATCGTAAACATGTGCAGCCGCGGGCACAGCTGCTGCGCAAAGAATTCGGGATTCCGGGGATGGTTAAGCATGCGGAAATCTCTGTATGCGGCCTTGGGTACGGTGTTTTTACGATAAACGGAAAGAATATTACGGAAGACGTGCTGATTACACCGTTTACGAAGTTCGACACCCGGGTGCTATACCGGACTTATGATGTCACGGATCTGCTGCGGGAGGGAGTCAATGCGGCAGGCGCGATGCTGGGAAACGGTTGGTACAATGACGAAGGGGCGATCTGGGATTATGACCGGGCTCCCTGGAGGGCCTGGCCGCGTATGATTCTGACCCTACGGGCTGAACTTGCGGACGGGAGAACTGTGACCGTTGTTTCGGACGAGGACTGGACCGGAGACGAAGGACCGGTCGGATTCAACCATGTGCGGGGCGGAGAAAGTTACGACGCACGACTGGAAAAGCGCGGTTTTGATCTGCCCGGCTATGATGACAGTAAGTGGGGAAAGGCTGTTATCTGCCGTTCTCCCGGCGGAGTTCTGGAAGAAGCGGCAGAGCCGCCTGTCCGGGTGACAGCGGTGTACCCGATGCAGAAGATCGGACCGGAGCTGTATGATTGCGGGATCAATCTGTCCGGCTGGGCCAGAATCCGCGTCCGGGCCGCAGAGGGGACAGTCATAAAACTTCTGTATGCAGAGCGGCTTTCCGAAGACGGACAGCATGTCGATCAGAGCAATATCAATTCTTTCAACGCGGGGTATGAACTTCGGCATGCGGATGAATATATCTGCGGCGGGGAAGCCGTGCGGATAGACGGCTTTGAGGAGTTTGAGCCGCGCTTCGCCTATCACGGATTCCGCTATGTGGAAGTGGAGACAGCAGGGGATAAGGCACCGGAAGCCTTTGAAATCGAAGCCTGTTTTGTCCATACCGACCTGAAACAAGTCGGAACTTTTACCTGCAGCGATGAGATGCTGAACCGGATCCACGAGGCGAGTGTCCGGGCGACTTTGTCCAATTATGTGGACGTTCCGACGGACTGTCCGCATCGGGAGCAGAACGGCTGGACGGGCGACGCGCAGCTGTCCGCCGAGCAGATGCTCACGAATTATGACGCGGTACCGGCTTACCGCAAGTGGATACAGGATATTCTGGACGCGCAGCGGGCAGACGGATCTCTTCCGGGAATCGTCCCCACCGGCGGCTGGGGCTTTAACTGGGGAAGCGGTCCGGCCTGGGACGCGGCGCTGATGCTGATTCCGCTGCAGATTCTGCGCTATACGAAAGACGCGTCCGTGATGCATATGGCCCTTCCCGCCATGAAAAAATACATGCAGTATCTGTCCCGCATGGAGGACAAGGACGGGATGATCGCTTTTGGCCTCAGTGACTGGTGCGCGCCGAAAGCCACGAAGATCTGTCCCCTTGTCATCACGGATACGGCTTACTATTATCAATTCGCGCTTGCCATGGCAGAGGGGACCGCAGCGGACGGAGGAGATCCTGAAGAATGGAAGCAGCTTGCGCACAGGATCCGACAGGCGTTCAGGAAACTCTTTATCGTCGATGGACTGCCGGTGCCGGAGGGACAGACCGCCCTTGCCGTTGTGATCACGATGGGCTTGCTGGAGGACGCGGAGAAACCGGCCGCTGCCGCGAGACTGGCGGAATTGGTCGCGGAGAACGGCTATCATATTGACTGCGGCATCATCGGAATCAAGTGCATTTTCCGGGCGCTGTCCGACTATGGATACACCGAAACCGCCTATAAAATGGTTACAAATCCCACGTACCCGAGCTATGCGTACTGGATTCTGTCCGGATGTACCACTTTGGCGGAGGACTGGGAAATGCGCGGCTCCCTGAATCATCATATGTACAGTGAAGTGGATCTGTGGATGTACCGGTATCTTGCAGGAATTCAGGCTGATGGAGACGAGATCGTGATCGAGCCGCGGTTTATTCCGGAGATTCAGAGCCTGCAGGCGGAAACCCGGGGAATCAAAGTCGCATACGATGAGCAAAGTATCCGTGTTACGGTGCAGGAGCCTGCCACTCTGATCCTCGAGGGACGCAGGATCGCGCTGCCCGTTGGAGAGACCTGTGTGGAAAGAAGCCCTGCTTAAAAAGAATATGGAAGAATACAAAAACAGGCGCGACCGCGATGGCCGCGCCTGTTGTGATATGCTCATTGTATCGGGTGCGCCGGAATGGCGCACTTTTTTAATTAGTCAGCCTTATAGGTGATGGCCTGGCTCCAGTATCTCTGGTTGTAGATATCCGTGAAGACGTAAGTCAGGATCATGTTCGACTCTTCCAGATAGACGTCGCTGATCATGAGGCTGTTGTCAACGATGATAGGATCGCCCAAAAGATAAGTATCGTCGAAGGATCCGTCCGCCGTGTAGCGGTCGCAGAGGAACTGCAGCTCGTCGCCTTCTTCCAGAGAAACAGAATTCTTCGCGACGGTCAGAGCGGAACCCTCTCCATAGACAGGCATAACGCCGGCGATATATCCGTAAGGATTGTCGTTGTCAAAGACGAGGATCAGATTGACGCGCTCACCGTTCAGCAGAGCGGGAACGTAACCGGAGATCGTGTAGTTTTCGCCGTCATCGACGGTGTCCATATGATAATACGCGACAGGCTGCTCATTGATCGCGATCCAGGTGCCCTCGGTATCGGCGATCAGATTGCCCTGATCATCGAAATCATAGATGTTGTCGAGACCCAGGTCGAGATAGCCGCCCTTGCCGTCATCATAGAAGACGTTCAGATCGAGCATGTGCACCAGCTGCCACTGCGCATCGTCCAGATACATGACGAACTGGCCGTTGTCGTAATTCCAGTAGAGCTGACTCGGATCGAAGTAATTGTCAGCCAGGTACCCGGCCGTGTCTTCCATGGAAAGCGCGCGTCCGGTCAGGAAGCTCTCCAGACCTGACAGACCGGAGATCGGGCTCTGGCTGCCGGAGGAGCTGCCGCCCAGGAAACCGGACAGCAGGCTGCTGATCATGTCGACGTCTCCGGAGGAACCCTGCGTCATACCGCCGAGCAGGGAGAAGAGCGGAGAAGAAGCATACGAGCCGCCCGCCGCGACCTGTCCGCTGATCTCAAGGCTTGCGAAGGCGCGGATGCACTCGGAATAAGAGGAATCCATGCCGATCTGCGCGTAGGTCGAAACGGCTGTATCGACGTAGCTTGCGCGCTGATACGGGAAGAAAATCGCAAGACCGTAAGCGTTGGTGATATTGGAAGAAGTACGGTTGTACTTAACGGAGCCGAGCAGGGCTTCCGCCAGCTGCTGGCCTTCCTTATTGCCCATATTCTGCGCCAGATGCACCAGATCAACCTGATCGATCTGCGAACTCGTACCGAATTCACGCGTCTGATAACGGGCGTCGGAAACCGTCTGGTACTGCTTGTTGGAGATCATGGAGCTGATGGACTGCGAGAATGCTTTCAGCTTGGAAGGAACGTTCGCGGAAAGCTCTGCCAGATCGACGACGGAAAGCGTCATCTTCTGTCCGCGGCAGGCCGCATTATTGGCGGAGATGAAATCGTCCGCGATCATTTTGCCAAGCTCAGGTGTGGACAGAGAGGTGTTGCTGCCAAGCTGTGTCAGCCAGTTGGTGTAATACCATCCGGTACCGGGCTCGGTCTCCTCGGAAGCGATCATGTAATCCGCGTAATTGTTGAGCATAAGACCGTTCTCAAGCGTCGCCATCAGGCACGCGTCGAAGCCGATCCAGTCGAACTGTACCTTGCCGGCCTTAAGCGCTGTCTGGATCTCGGAAAGGTCCATCGAACCGTCGCGCGGATTCTTTTCGTCATAGCCGTAGCCCGTGACGGAACCGCCGCCGTGATCCCAGAAGATCAGCATGTTGCGGTTAGCCGGGTATTTCTCGGAACAGAACTGAATAAAGGAAGAAAGCGTATCCGGATCCGTCATCGGAGAGGTGCCGGCATCCTCTACCAGGCGGAGGAACTTGCCGTTCGCGATCTGATAGATCTGATTGACGCTGGAAGAGATGACATTGTTACGCCAGCTCTTGCAGCCGCCGGTATAGATGATGACTTTCACGTTGTCGCCATAGGTGGCCTGCGCGATCTCGGAAAGGTCAGCCGTAGCCATGCCGCTTCTGGATTCCAGATCCGTGCCGCACATATAGATCATCAGCGTTACGGTATCTTTACCGTTGCCGAGGATCTTGGTGTATTTGTCGCGGACACCGCTTGCGACCGTCGTGTTGAGAGTGGTCGTCGCGTTAGAGGAAGCGGACCATCCGCTCGATACCGCGGCATTGCCCTGATAAGAGGTATGCGCTGAAGAACCTGTGTAGGAACCGGTATAACCGGAGTTGGAATCCGGCTTGGTCGTACTCTGCGAAGTACTGTTCTGCGTGGTTGTACTGTTGTCCAGCGTATAATGCGTGGTATTATCGGTGCCGGCAGAGCTTCCGCCGCCGGAGTTGTTGCCGATGATACGGATAATGAAGAAAACGACAACCGCGATGATCAGAAGAGTCGGGATACCGCCCAGACTCTTTTTCACAGAAGGCTTCTGCGAAGAAAGTCCGCTGCCGGCTCCGGACAAAAGTCCGCCAAGCCCGCTGTTCGGATTCTGGTTATAATTCGAATTCTGATTCTGACTGAAGCTCTGATTCTGGTTGAAGCTCTGGTTCGAACCGGAACCCTGATTGTAATTCGAATTATTGTTGAAGTAAGAACCGCTGCCGGCATTCTGGTTGTATCCGCCGCCGATCTGGTAGCTGCCCTTCTTGCCCTGGCTGGAGCTGCTTGCTGAGGTGTTTGTATTCTCAGGACGGCTGCCCGAACCTACAGGAGAGGAATTCCCCATACCGCTGCCGTGTGTCTGAACGTCTTTACCCTTTCCGGTGATGTTTTTCTCCCGCCGGCGAGGTCTCTTTGTATCAGCCATATATTGCCTCCGTATTCAAAAATCATTTATATTTTAGCACAGCCGCGGGATTCTGACAAGTGTTAACATTATGTCTTGACGAAATCGGAATTTGCGCATATAATGGAGACAAATAGGTAAAAAAGAATAGGGGGAAGGGTCATGAAGTATAAAGTAGGCATTGTCGGATGCGGCGGTATTGCGCATGTTCACGCAAAGAGCCTGGAACAGATGGATAATGTGGAGATGGTCGCTTTCGCGGACATTCGTCCCGAGAGAGCACAGGAATTCGCGGATGCTTTCGGCGGTCACGCATATACCTCTCTGAATGAGATGCTCGACGCGGAGAAGATCGACGTTCTGCATATCTGCACACCGCATGCGCTGCATGTACCGATGGCGGTAGAAGCCGCGAACCGCGGCATTCAGGTATTCTCCGAGAAGCCTGCCGCGATCAATCCGGAGCAGATGGATCAGCTGCTGGAAGCCGCTAAGAAGGTTCATATCGGAATCTGCTTCCAGAACCGTTACAACGACAATGTGCAGTATGTTAAGAAAGAGCTGGAAGAGGGCAAGGCCGGCAAAGTTCTCGGTGCCCGCGGCATCGTAAACTGGCACCGCGAAGCTCCCTATTATAAGGACAGCGGCTGGCGCGGAACCATGAAGCTGGAGGGCGGCAGCGTTCTGATCAACCAGTCCATCCATACGCTTGACCTGCTGACCTACCTGATCGGCGAGCCCGCTGATTGTGAAGCGATCATGGCCAATCATACCCTGAAGGGCGTTATTGAGACCGAGGATACGCTGGAGGCTTACATTGATTTCAAAAACGGCGCGAGAGCAAGCTTCTACGCGACCAATGCCTATATTATAAACGCGCCTGTTCTGATCGATATCGTCTGCGAGAACAAGTCCTATCGTCTGGAAGGTCCCGCTCTGTATGTTAAGGAAGGGGACGGAGATTACGAGAAGATTCAGCTCGCCGAGAAGGTTGCGCTGGGCAAGGGATACTGGGGAACCGGTCATCCGAGCGCGATCACCAATTTCTATGATTCGCTGACCGACAAGGTAGAGTATCTGGTCCGCCTGGACGAAGTGGACCGTACAATGCGCCTGATGTTCGCGATCTACGATTCCGCGAGAAGCGCAAAGTAAAGGGTTTACACTATAACAAGACAGGAAAGCAGGGACAGAATTGATTTTCTGTCCCTGTTTCAATAAGGTTCGGTTATGGATTTGTACGCGGATCGGCCGACAGTCCGGTCAGATTCCGACGATGGAGTAAACGATCAGGCCGATCAGGCCGCAGCCCAGCATGACAAGGATCGGGCTGGCTTTATACTTGCGCAGGATAAACAGGCCCGCCGCGAAAGAGATTACGGCGCAAAGGTCGAGCCTGTCGCCGGGCAGCCCCAGGGACGAGAGTCCCGGGATCCACACGGAGGCTCCGCTTCCGGAGAAAAAGGAAGAGACAAAGATCGTCAGAGCAGCGGTCGCGATCAGCCCGACGACGGCCGGACGCAGGCCGCGCAGCGCGCCTTCGATCACCTGCAGATTACGGTATCTGTTATAGAGCCAGGCAAGGACCAGCACGATGATACACGCGGGAGCGACGCAGCCAAGCGTGGAAAATACCGCGCCGGGGATCCCTGCCATCCGCGCGCCTACAAAGCTTGCGGCATTCAGGGCGATGGGGCCGGGCGTCATCTGCGAGATCGTGATCAGATCGGTGAATTCACCCGGCTGCATCCACTGATGCAGTCTGACGACCTGATCCTGGATCATGGGAAGTGCGGCGTAACCGCCTCCGAAAGAGAAAAGCCCGATTTGCAGGAAGGACCAGAAAAGCTCGAGAAGGATTTTCATCGGCGCACCTCCTGATCTGCTTTCTCCGCGGCTGGAGCCGTATTGGACGAGTCGATGTCGGACGGATTGCTGTCGGACGGGTCGTTGCCGGAAGGATTATTGCCGGACGGCTTACCAGCAGACGGTTTTCGCCCATAGACAATAATGCCGTAGAGCAGACAGACGACGATCACAAGCATGACGTTCACGGAGAGGAAACCGACCGCGACGAAGGCGAGAACCGCGATGATCAGAGCGGCCCAGCGGCTCTGCTTCCAGACGGTCTGCGCGAGATTGATGACAGCGTCGCAGATCGTAGCCGCGACGCCGGCCTGCATACCGAGCAGAATGTAGCGCACAGCCGCGATACCGATGAACCATTTATAAATGTAGGAAATCAGAGTCAGGAGAATCAGCGGCGGCAGGACGGTTCCGATCACGGCGGCGGCAGCGCCGGCGACACCTGCGATACCGTAGCCGACCAGAATCGAAGCGTTCACCGCGATCGAGCCCGGAGCGGACTGAGAGATCGCGGTATAATCAAGCATCTGCTTATCGTCGATCCAGCCCAGTTTTTCCACGAATTG
>CACZPA010000179.1 GCA_902782895.1 uncultured Eubacteriales bacterium | reverse complement strand
CGTAAGAGAAGAAGCCGCGATATTGACCAGATTATTGCCCATCAGGATCGTGGACAACGTGTCGTCAAAATTCTTCGCAAGCCTCAGCGCGCGGCCGGCCTTAGGATCGCCGTCCTCCGCCTCGTTTTCCAGACGGATCTGATTGCAGGCGGATAGCGCCATCTCCGATCCGGAAAAATATGCCGACAGCAGGATGCATACCAGAATTCCTGCAAAAACAAGAAGGATCGTAATCATGATCTGCCTCCTGTTCTGCCTTCACGGACGGGCTCTCCCTTGTCCGCCGCGACACTGTTTTTATCCTGGCTGGGGGGTTCCGCCGCCCCAGAGCCGTCCTGCTCCGGTTCATGACGTACTTCCATCTGAACCTTGTAAATCCGGTTGTGGCGGATATCGCTTACCTTAACCGTCAGATTATAGTATTCAAACTGCTGCCCGCGTGTCGGGATCTCCGTAAAATGCTCAAATACCCAGTCCGAAACCAGAAGATTGGTAAAGCGGTCTTCATTCTCCCGCTCGTCCGGGTCTTCGAATTCCATGAAATTAAAAGCGTCCAGGACCGTTTCGTCCCCGCTTACGATGTATGTGTCTTCCGCGATTTTAATGAGCGGCTCCCGAATCTCGTCATCCTCGTCCCAGATCTCGCCGACGATTTCTTCAACGATATCCTCAACCGTGACAACCCCGAGTGTCCCGCCGTAGCTGTCCGTAATGACCGCCATATTCATCTTGTGCTTCGACATCTCCGTCAGCAGCTCATCGATTTCAATGGCGCTGTGCGCATAATAAACCTGGTCGAGCATCGGCCGGATGTCCGGAATTCTGCCCGACTGTATATATTCCTTCAGATACTTGCGGATATGAAGGACGCCTATTACATTGTCGATGGTTTTCTCATATACAACGATACGGGAATGGTTCTGTTCCCGCACATAGTTCAGAATATTCTCCGGAGAATCATTGACTTCTACCGCCGCCAGATCGACTCGTGGCGTCAGAATGCTGGAAACCGTCACGTCTCCGAACTGCAGCGCCGAGGAGATCAATTCGCTCTGCGCTTCATCAATCGAGCCCTCTTCCGTCATATCTTCGATGATATCATACAACTCGTTCTCCGTAACGGAAGCGCCTTCATTATTTTTAACTCTCCTGGAGACCGCCTGCCCGAACAATGCCAGCACACCGGCGGCCGGACGCAGGATCTTCATCAGGAATATCATAAAGCCGGACAGGCTGAGGCTCGCCTGCTCGGAGGTTTTTTTACCAATGCTCTTGGGAAGCAGCTCTCCCAGGAAAAACATGGCGATTGTAGTTGCGAAAGTGCTGATCGTAACAGCCGTACCCATAACACTTGAACCACTCCAGGTACGGGTAACGAGAAGCGTCACGATAGACGCGGCCGCCAGATGCGCAACGTTGATCACAATCAAGAGCGTAGTCACCGCCTGATCAAAATGATCCAGAATATACAGCACTCTCCTGGCGCGGGAATCATGCCGGTCCTCGAGAACTTTCATCCTCGTACGGGACACCGATGCAAAAGCTGTCTCCATCAGGGCAAATACCGCGGAGGCCAGGAACAAAAGGGCTATTATCAGGATTAAGAACGACGATCGACTACTTCCAGGGTCAGGGTCCATAGAGATTAAATTCTACACTGCCTTTCTTGTAAGAATGTACCTCTGCGGTCATCCCGCAAAAATACTATTTTAGAGTATAACATAATATGATAACTCTTGTCAAATACCATCGCCGCGATATCCCGTGTATCGGCCGCGAATGCCGCGAAAGACTGCAAATCCGCGAAAGGCCGCGAAAGGCTGCGAATCCGTCTTATTCAAGACATATCGCCGTATAAAAGGATATATAGTCATTTAAAAGGCTCCGGAAACTAAAAAGGGTAATAAAAAGAGAACCGCCGATCGCTCAGCGGTTCCCCTCCATAGGTCTAATATGTTCAGTTCTGTTCTTTCGCGGCCGTATGCGTCTTACGGGAAATCAGTCTCCGTAAGAATTGCTCGTATCGAGCGTTGCACCGTCCGTCTCGGCCTTCTTGAAGGTGGAGTTGGCGATATGCTCGTCCAGAAGCTTCTTGAACAGGACCTCATCGATGTTGTTCGGATCGATCATCTGACCGGTCCAGTCAGACAGATGCATAGCGTTGGAAAGCTGCAGTCCGCGGATGCCTTCCTCGCCGGGCGCCAGCAGCGGAGTGCCGTGCAGAACATGGTTCGCGAAGTTCTGGAAAACGCCCATGTGCTGCTGCAGCTTCGGAGCGAAGCGCGGATCCGGTGTAGCGTCGATCTTCCAGACCTCAGGATTGCCGAAACCGCCCTTGAAGGTGTCGTTGAATTCCTTCTCGCCTACACGGTTGCGCCAGTATGTGATCTTGTTGTTTTCCACAACGATCTTACCACGGTCCGCGGAGATCTCCAGACGGTTGGTTCCCGGAGTCTCGTGAGTAGATGTAACAAACAGTCCGGTCGCGCCGTTCGGATACTGCAGGAAAGCCGTAACATCGTTCTCGACCTCAATATTGCGCTCCCAGCCGTACTTCATGAACGCGCGGACGCCGCAGGGCATTCCCGCGATCCACTGCAGCAGGTCCAGGTTATGCGGGCACTGATTCAGCAGAACGCCGCCGCCTTCGCCGCCCCAGGTCGCGCGCCAGGAACCGGAATCATAATAGCTCTGAGAACGATACCAGTCGGTGATCAGCCAGACAACACGCTTGATTTCGCCGATCTCGCCGCTGGAAACAAGCTCTTTGACCTTCTGATAAACCGGATTGGTACGCTGATTGAACATAATACCAAAGACCTTGTCGCTCTTTCTCGCGACTTCGATCTCTTCCTTAGCCGCCAGAGTGTAAACGCCGATCGGCTTCTCGGAAATCGCGTGCAGGCCATGGTTCAGGGCCGCAATGACCAGTGACGGATGGAAATAGTGAGGCGTAGCGACGATAACCGCGTCGATAGGCGCCTTTTCATACATCTCGATCGCGTCGGAATAGATCTGAACACTGTCTTTCAGATGATCTTTTGCCCACTGACGGCGGTCTTCCTTAATATCGCAGACTGCGGTCAGCTCGATCTCGGGAACAACGCCAGCGTTAAGATTCATTGCATGGCTGGATCCCATGTTGCCGATACCGACGATTCCAAAACGAAGCTTTTCCATAAACAAATCCTCCTGTGATGGTAAAAATATATGTGTACTTTAGGCTTCCGCGTTTACAGCGCCGATCTCATCCAGAATTCCGCGAAGGCTTGCGGCCGCGGCTGCGTAGAGCTTTCCGCCAAGACCCGCGTCTTCGGTCGTGTCGTTGCTCGCGCCCTGCTCCAGATCAGCGAATCCCACAAACGTATGCAGATGCGGCTCCAGTGACAGGAATCCTTCGTAATTTCTGTTGGAGAGCTCGGTCAGAATTTCCTTCACATGTCCGTCTCCGCGGCCGGCAACCGTTACAACACCGTCTGCCATATGCGCGTCTTTGATGTGCATATAGGTGATGTAGTCCTTCAGCAGATTGAAAGCGTGCGGATAGGTCTCAACCTTGCACTGTACAAAGTTGGCGGGATCGAAGACAAGCTTGAAGTTGTCGCCATAGAAATTCTGCTGCAGATCCAGGCAGCGTTCAGCGTTGTCGCCGTAGATGCCCTTCTCATTTTCATGCTGCAGAAGGACTCCGCGAACCTGCGCTTCTTTAACGAAAATCTCGGTGCGGCGCAGCACTTCGTCACGATACTTGGCAGGATCCTCTCCCTCTGGGATGTAGTAACTGAAAATGCGGATGCGCTTGGTCTCGAACAGGTCCGCCAGATCGCAGACATGCTTGAAGAATTCAAAATGAGGCTCAAAGGGATCCGTGATCTTGATCTTTCCAAGAGGAGAACCGATGGCGGAAAGCTTGATTCCGCGGGCGTCCAGGCGCTCTTTGACCTTCTTT
>CACZPA010000178.1 GCA_902782895.1 uncultured Eubacteriales bacterium | reverse complement strand
GCCTACGCCGCGCTGGAAGAGCTCTGTATGCTCAAACATCGGTGTACGGATCTCTCCGTAATGCCATGCTTTCATCAGAGAAGCGATCTCTGACTCAACATAATGCCACCGGTCCATCTGCGCGCCGTAGATGTCCCCTGTTCCTCTGGGAGCCTGCGTAATCATGGGAAGTCCTCCTTAAAATCTGATTCCTCTGTCTTTACAAAACCGTCCGTTTCGTCTACAATATCTGTACAGGATTTTTCCTCGCAAATCTCTACCTACAGGAAGCAGCGAAATGGATACTCAGCAAAACGATTTTACCTTAAATAAACTGATCTTACTCTATGTGATCCGGGAGAAAGGCCAAATCAGCCGTCCGGATCTGTCGGATTATGTGATCTATCATAAGTATATGGATTATTTTCAGATGGATCAGCTTCTCTCCGAACTGGAAGCGTCCCGGCTGATCCTCTCTTCCGAGAGTGACCGCCAGATCCGCTACAGCATTACCCATCAGGGCAGCGAGACTCTGGATCTTTTCCAGCTCCGGATCCCTCACAGCACACGCCGCGAGATCCTGGAATACGCAGAGATCGACGCGATTGAGCGCTCTTCCACGATGGGACTTGACGTCTCCCTTGAACAGGAGTCCGACGGACGTTATGCCGTTACCTGCCATGTCCGGGATTACGATACGCACCTCTTCGAACTGGTTTTTCACGTCAGTTCTCAGGAAGAAGCCGCTGAGATCCGCAGACGCTGGCTCGAACGCGGCCTTGTCCTCTACCGTAATCTCATGAACGGTCTGAACTCGGATTCGTGATCAGATCCCAGACCGCATCCCGACCCGCCTTCGTCTCGGATGAAAACGGAACAAGGAGCTCATCCTCCTGCAGATCCAGGCCTTTCCGGATAACGGAAAGGCTTTTTTGCTGCTGCATCCGGCTCAGCTTATCCGCCTTGGTCGCGATGACCACCGTCGTGTATCCGCAGCTTCGGATAAACGCGAGCATCATTCTGTCGTTGTCCGAAGGTTCTCTGCGGATATCCACAAGCAGGAAAAGCCGCAGGATCTCCCGTCCGGACTTCAGATAGCGGTCCGTAACTTTTGAAAAACGTTCCTGTTCCGCCTTGCCCGCGGCCGCGTATCCATATCCCGGCAGATCCACAAACATCCATTTGTTCTCCACGGAATAGAAGTTCACGGTAACGGTCTTACCCGGCGAAGAACTGACACGCGCCATCTTCTTCCGGTTCAGCAGACAGTTGATCAGAGAGGATTTGCCGACATTGGACTTGCCGGCAAAAACCACTTCCGGCAGCTTCTGCTCCGGTATCTGGCGGGGAACCGCGCATACCGAAGCGAGCGTCACATTATGGATCTCCATCATGCCTGTGCCGTCTCCCGCCCGGGGAATCCTATGACAACGTTCTCCAGGATCGTATCGATATGCGTCACATATCGGATCCGCATGTCCTTGGTCACATGCTCCGGCAGCTTCTCGACGTCTTCACGGTTCAGCTCTGGTACAAATACCTCCATCAGACCCTTCTCACGGGCAGCCAGCAGCTTTTCCTTCAGTCCGCCGATCGGCAGGACTCTTCCTCGCAGGCTCAGCTCTCCCGTCATCGCGACGTCGGAACGGACCTTACGTCCGGAAAGCGCGGAATACATGGCTGTTGCCATGGTTACACCCGCGCTCGGACCGTCCTTCGGGACTGCTCCGGCCGGAATATGAATATGCAGATCATGTTCTTTATAGAACTCTGCGTCCTTGCCGTCGATCGGGTATCCCCGTACGACACTGAGCGCGATCTGCGCGGATTCTTTCATAACGCCGCCCATCTGCCCCGTCATCTCCAGACGGCCGTTTCCGGTCAGGACCGCGGTCTCGATCGTCAGGACCTCGCCGCCAAGCGCTGTCCAGGCCAGTCCGTTAACGACGCCTGCTTCCGGCTCACGTTTCTCGGAATCCTCAATGATCGGAGGATCTTCCATCAGGGAAGCCAGATTCTTCTCGGTAACACGGATCCCGGTCTCGCCCTTCTCTACGATGGCTACAGAAGCCTTACGGCAAAGAGCTCCGAGCAGACGCTCCAGCTCACGCACGCCCGCTTCCCGTGTATATTCGGTAATGATGCGGCTGATGACCGGTCTTGTAATCCTCAGCTGTGTCGCTTTGAGCCCGTATACCGCACGCTGTCTCGGCAGCAGATACTTCACGGCGATCTCGAGCTTCTCCTCGCGGGAATAGCTCTCCATCTCGATAATCTCCATTCTGTCGATCAGCGGCAGCGGGATTCCCTCGAGTGTATTCGCGGTCGTGATAAAGAAGACATCGGACAGATCGACCGGCAGCTCCAGATAAGTGTCGCGGAAAGCCGAATTCAGAGAATTGTCCAGAACCTCCAGCAGTGCCGCGGTCGGATCGCCTCTCAGATCGGAGGCCATCTTGTCGATCTCGTCCAGGAGCATGACCGGATTGGCTTTTTTAGCCTGAATCAAAGCATTGATGATACGGCCGGGCATCGCGCCGACATATGTTCTGCGATGTCCCCGGATCTCCGCCTCATCGCGTACGCCTCCCAGGGAAACCCGGACAAACGGACGGTTCAGTGATTCGGCGATCGAAGAAGCAACAGAGGTCTTGCCGATTCCCGGAGGGCCTACAAGGCAAAGCACCGGGCAGGGAAGGTCCTTTTTCAGCTTGCGCGCCGCTGCGAACTCTACAACGCGGTCCTTGACGCGCTTCATCCCGTAATGAGCCTCATCCAGAACATTGCGTACAGACACGGTATCCGCGTTCTGAACAGCTTTATCGGTCCACGGGACCGAAGCGACCCGCTCGAGATAATCCTCGATCAGTCCGTATTCCGGAGACATCGGCTGCATATTGTCCAGACGCTTCTGCTCCAGTTTGACCTTTTCGACAACGTCCTTGGGGACGTTCGGATTCTGCAAAAGCTCGGAAATCCTGGGATCCGTGTCATCGGAACCGGGCTCATCCCCCAGTTCGCGATGAATAATCTCCAGCTCTTCCCGCAGGAAGCTCTCTTTCTGAATGTCGCGCATCTCGCGGCCAACCTGCTGCTGCAGAGATCTGCGCATCTCCGAGATCTTCTTCTCCCGGTCGATCCTCGCCAGAATCTTACTTGCCCGCTTCTGCGGATCCGTCTCCAGATAAAGCTCCATCCTGCTGAACTCGGACTCCGGCAGATTCGCCGCGATCACATCTGCGACCTCTCCCATCTCGTTCAGATGAGAAGCGACATACAGCGCGTGCGGAACCACATCCGCGTTCTGCGCATAGTCGCGGAAAGCATCCTTCAGCATACGGCACATCGCGATCTCGGTATCCGCGTCATATACGGTCTCCTCGATCGGTGCCGCTTCCGCCTCATAATAAGGCTTTACGGTATCAAAACGAAGCAAACGGTACCGCTTCCCGATCAGGCCGAGAACGCGCACATCCTTTTGCTCTTTAAATACTTTTTCGATTTTCATCGAAACAACGATGTCCCACAGATCATCCTGCTCGGGATTCTCCGTCATCTCGTTCTTCTGGATCCCCAGAAAAGCCATGGTCCCGAGGGACATCGCTCTTTCAAGCGCCCGCAGAGACTGCGGACGGAATACTTCAAAATTGACATTCTGACCAGGGTATACAACGAATCCTCTGGTCGGAAGGATCGGCAGAATGATCGAATCTGCCGTATGATACTCTTTTCTCTGGTTTTCTTCCATCATTTATATTCTTTCCGGAAAAAGCCACGTTCTGTCTTGTCAGGCGGCCGATATTGTCAGGCGGTCTGCGCGCCTTCCGACTGTTTTAGTCTGCGCCGATCCTTCTTTGCGGTCACGCCTTCGATGATCTGTGCTTTTTCCTGCTTCTGTACAGCGCTCTTGGTAATAATGCAGCGTTCTGCCCTGTCCATGGAAGGAATCTCGTACATAACGTCTTCCATAACGCCTTCTATGATCGCCTTGAGGCCGCGTGCTCCCGTCTTGCGCAGCAAAGCCTCATGTGCGATCTCCGTCAGCGCGTCTTCCTCAAAAGTAAGCTCCACACCGTCCATGGCAAGAAGCGACTGGTACTGCTTGACCAGTGAATTCCGAGGCTCTGTCAGAATCCGTACAAGCGCTTCTTCATTCAGATCCTGCAGCGTGACCATCACGGGAAGACGTCCCACAAATTCAGGAATCAGGCCGAACTTCAGCAGATCTCTGGGCTCCAGCAGGCTTAAAACGTCCAGATCCTCTGAAATCGTATCGTTCTTCGCGAGGAATCCCATGGTTTTCTCGTTGGTTCTGGCTTTAATGATCTTGTCCAGTCCGTCAAAAGCTCCGCCGCAGATAAAAAGGATATTGGTCGTATCGCTCTGAATGAATTCCTGCTGCGGGTGCTTGCGCCCTCCCTGCGGAGGCACGGACGCCACCGTGCTCTCGAGGATCTTAAGCAGAGCCTGCTGCACGCCTTCTCCGCTGACATCCCTGGTAATAGAGGGATTCTCGGACTTGCGCGCGATTTTATCGATCTCATCAATATAGATGATTCCAAGCTCCGCCCTCTCAATGTCATAATCCGCCGCCTGGATCAGCTTCAGCAGGATATTCTCAACATCCTCGCCGACATAACCGGCTTCCGTAAGAGAAGTCGCGTCCGCGATCGCGAACGGAACATTGATGATCTTCGCAAGTGTCTGCGCGAGATAGGTTTTGCCGCTTCCGGTCGGGCCCAGCATGATGATATTGCTCTTCTGTAGCTCAACGTCATCCGTGACCATGCCGGCGCGTTTGGCAAAAACTCTCTTATAATGATTGTATACGGCTACGGAAAGCGCCTTCTTCGCGCTCTCCTGTCCGATTACATATTCATCCAGAAATGTCTTGATCTCCTTGGGCGTCATGAAATTGGGAGCGGCGCCGGGCTCCATCGCAGGCGCTTCCGCTGCCATCTCCTTGGTCATGATATCGGAACACAGCGCGATGCACTGATCACAGATATATACGCCGTTGCCCGCGACCATTCGCTTGACCTGATCCGAACTCCTGCCGCAGAAGGAGCAAATGACTTTTTTCCTGGGATCTGACTTGTTCGCCATATTCTCTTGCTATTCCTTTCCGATTCGGCTGTCCCTGTAATCAGGGCTTCGTGATAATGGAATCTACGATTCCGTACGCGACGGCCTCTTCCGCTGTCATCCAGTTGTCTCTCTCGGTATCCTGCTCGATAACGGAGAGCTCCTTACCGGTATTCTCGCTGAGGAGCTGATTCATGCGCTTCTTGATACGCGCGATATGCTCTGCCTGGATCTTGATATCGGTTGCCTGGCCCTGCATGCCGCCGCTCGGCTGATGAATCATGACCTCCGCGTTCGGAAGAATGTATCTCTTGCCCTTCGCTCCGCCTGCCAGCAGGAAAGCGCCCATGCTCGCGGCCATGCCGACGCAGTAAGTCGCCACATCCGCGTGAACCATCTGCATCGTATCATAGATGCCCATTCCATCGCTGATGGATCCTCCCGGGCTGTTGATGTAGAAAGCGATATCCTTGTCCTTGTCAACGGAATCCAGGTACAGCAGCTGCGCGATTACAAGGCTCGCGGTTGTGCTGTTGACTTCTTCCGAGAGGAAAATGATCCGATCCTGCAGAAGTCTGGAATAGATATCATAGCTGCGCTCTCCGCGGCTGGACTGCTCGATGACATATGGAATGGAAAGTACATTCTTAAAATTATCCATTACGAAACCTCCTTATAATAGTCAATAGGACTGGGCGCACGCGCTCAGTCCCGGACAGTTCTCAAACAAGACGATTACTTTATGCTTCTTTGGATTCCGCGACCAGAAGCTCCTGTGCCTTTCTGGTCTTCAGTTCATCCTTCATGCGCTCCTTCTCTGCGTCGGAGATGGTATCCTTGAGCTTATCCTTCTCCATCTTGTACATATCCGCGAGACGCTCGATCTCTTTCTCGAAATCATCGTCCGTTACTTCCAGATTCTCAGCCTTGACGATCGCGTCCAGAACCAGTGAGTTCTTGATAGCGGTCTCGGCATCCGGGCGGACATTCGCGCGGAGCGCTGCGATATTGGAACCGGTCATCTGAAGGTACTGATCCATCGAGATGCCCTGATACTGGAGGTTGTTGGCGAAATTCTGGATCATGCTGTCCGTCTGCTCGTCAATCATAGCCTCGGGGATATCCATCACGGCGTTCTCAACAGCCTTCTTCAGAAGCTCACCGGCGCGCTTGTCGTCGGCTGCCTTCTGACGGCTGTCCAGAAGCTTCTTCTGGATGTCGGCCTTGTACTCTTCCAGTGTCTCAAATTCGGAATAATCCTTTGCGTAATCATCATCCAGAGCCGGGAGATCCTTAACCTGGATTTTATGAAGAACAACCTTGAATACCGCTGCCTTGCCTGCAAGATTCTCGGCATAGTTCTCCGGGAATGTTACATTTACATCGAAAGCGTCGTCGATATTGTGTCCGACGATCTGCTCCTCGAAGGTATCGACAAAGCTGTGGCTGCCAAGCACCAGCTTGTAATTCTCGGATTTGCCGCCGTCAAAAGCCTCTCCGTCAACATATCCGTCGAAATCGATCGTTACGGTATCTCCGTCAGCCGCCGCGCGGTCCGTTACGTCAACAAGACGTCCGTTTCTCTCCGCTTCCTGCTTGAGCTGATTCATAACGTCATCCTCTGTAACCGCGATCGTCTCCTTCTCCGCGACCAGTCCCTTGTACTCGCCGAGAGTAACCTCGGGGCGAACCGCCAGCGTCGCCTTAACGACAACAGGCTCACCCTTCTTGATCTCGTCCAGATCGATCTTCGGACGGGAAACCGCGTCTACCTCAAGCTCATCGAGAGCCTTTGTATACAGATCGGGAAGGACGTCATTAACGGCATCCTCATAGAAAACCTCTTCACCATAGAAACGCTCGACCATCTTAAGGGGAGCCTTGCCTTTACGGAATCCGGGAATCGCGATCTGATTCTTCTGCTTGTTATATACACGTTCGATCGCCTTATTAAAATCCTCCGGATTGACTTCCATTGTGATCCGGACCATATTATGCTCGAGCTTTTCCAACTGACTCATTCTCGTATCCTCCTGAAAATATCTTGACGTGTCTTTTAACGTCTGTACAACTCGTCCATCATGCTATTATAAAGGCTTATTGCCCGCAAGTCAAGCCTTTTTTGAGAAATCATCCGGATCGATAAAAGGGTCGATGTCTTCTGTCTCCGGAACAGGGTTCATCCCCGCCGTGATCTGCATGGAAAACTGCTCCTGATTGACCAGATAGATCGTCGCCGCGATCGAAATCAGGAAATTCGGCAGATTCGCGACAACGCTGACAAGTCCTGACGCGACGCACAGCAGAACCGGATGCACGATCAGTACAGTAAAAGATGTCGTCAGCAGCTGCAATAAGGCCGAAAACAGCGCATTGATCAGAATGCAGGTCAGGATCAGGCCGATGGCAAGACTTGTCCGTCTGCGGATCATGGAGGACGCGAATTTAAAAGCGGCCATGCCAACATACGGTCTGATCGATGTAGCCGAAACGGAGTAATAATACAGGACTGACCAGTAGAAGGCAAGAAGGATCAGTGCGAATAACAGCAGAAAGACCAGTCCGAAGGACGCTGTCAGAACGGTGAAAAGAAGATAACCGGCCACTCCCAGGATATAGATCAGCGTGATCAGCAAAGCTCTTGGCCACTTTTTCAGCGTATCTTCCGCCAATATGCCGATGGTTGGCAGCGCGGCTGATTTCTGCAGCCATTTGTCCGTAAACAGACAGGCCGCGATATTGGTAAGCACATGGACAAACATCAGCAGTACCTGCGCCCCATTCATTACCAGAATCGGTTTCAGGAGATCCTGACGAGACAGAATATCCAGATTCCCCTCCTGCAGCATCTTCAGCAGTTCTTTTGTCGGTATCTGCAGAGACAACGCCTGCAAGAGCGCTCCGGTCGGCAGGAAGACGACCAGGGAAAACAGAAGCCACATTCCCATGTTTTCAAAAAGGATCCTTCCTGAAATCCCAAGGATCTGTCCCGTCGTAAACTCCATCCGTCCGAGTTCCGTTGACACTTCTTCTCTTGTCATAAGCCGCCGAACCCCTTTCTCTTGCGCCCGATCATCTCTGCCAGTCTGCCGATATAATCTCCGGCATTCTTGACGTTGCTGATTCTGTCGATTCGGTCCCGCGAAGGATCATAGACTTTGCTGACCGAACCTGCCCCCATGGCGCAGATATTCTGTTTCTCTTCCATAATCTCGATATTGTACATGCATTCCTTACCGGGAGTGCAATAGCCTGTGTTCTCAAAATTGCCGGCCATATTCTTCTGCCGGTACAGATAGTACGGTTTCATGCCGAGCTCGGCAGCTGTCTCCTGCCCTAAAGCAAGCATCTGCTCAATCGCCTCTGCCGGCGCGTCCGAATACAGTCCTGTCTCTTTGAGCCGGGAAGACCGTTTGATGGCAAGCGAATGTACGGTCAGGCTGTCCGGCGCCAGCCTGCGGATCTCCTGCACTGTGTGCTGCACGTCCTGTACGGTTTCACCGGGAAGTCCCATAATCAGATCCATGTTGATATTATCAAAGCCCTCGGATCTTGCCATCTCATAGGCGCGGATCACGTCCTCCACGGTATGTCGTCTGCCGATCCGGTCGAGCGTTTTCTGATTCATTGTCTGCGGATTCACGGAAATCCTTCCGATCCCGTGTGCCGCGAGAACCTTTAGCTTGTCGACGGTAATCGTATCGGGACGACCTGCTTCCACCGTTGCCTCCGGAATCTGATCCAGATGAAAAGCTCTGTCAGCCTCCGTCAGGACTCTGTCCAGCTGTTGTGCCGAGAGCGATGTCGGTGTCCCTCCGCCCATGTACAGGCTCGTAATCCTGCGGCCCGCGGCAAGCTCACCGCAGGCGCGGATCTCCTCGATAAGCGCTTCCACATAGCGGTCCATCAGGTCTCCGAGCATATGATAATCATAGGATACAAAAGAACAATAGGCACAGCGTGTCGGACAGAACGGAATACCGATATAGATCGCCCACTCTCTGCCGTCTCTGCTGTCGCCGGAAAGCAGTTCGATCTCCCGGGAAGCGGTCTCCAGAAGCAGATCTGTCTTATTTGGCGATAACCGGTATTCATCCTGCAGAATCGTTTCTGTCTCTGTCCTGCTCCTGCCCGCGTTCAGGATCGAAACGGCCAGCTTGACCGGTTTTACGCCGGTCAGGATACCCCACGGCAGCGCACGGCCCGTCCATTCGGATAATAAACCGTACAAGCCTTGTTTCATACGGTTTTTCAGCGGATCTCCACCGGCAAAGGTCATCGGAGGAATCTGCCCGTTCAGATATTTCGCCAGCACCTCACTGTCAGCAGAAGCTGCCGTTACCGGGCCGTATAGGCTCCAGCATGCGTCCGAATATACAAAAAGATACTCCGGAGCATCTTCAGAGATCTCCGCTTCCGGAAAGAATTCCTTGGCCAGCATGCTGAGTTCATATCGGCGGGATTCGCTCATCTTCTCTCCGCCGACCGCAAATGATTTTACCATAACGCCTCCGGGTCATGTGTCAGATAATAATTGGAACGCCGCTCCACGCCGATAGTCGTCGCGTCGCCGTGTCCGGGATAGACTTTCGTATCGTCGGGCAGGGTCAGAAGCTGCCTGCGAATCCCATCGCACAGGCCTTTTGTGTCCCCTTTATAGAGGTCCGTCCTTCCGATGCTCCCGCGGAACAGATTGTCCCCGCTGAAAAGCACTTGATTCTCCGCGTTGTACAGGCACATCCCGGCCCGCGTATGATGTTCGATCATCCGTGCTTCAAAACAGATCTCTCCGATCCGGATCTCATCCCCGTGGTCCACCAGTCTGCCGTTCGTCTCCAAAACCTTAAGAAAAGCGTCCCTTTTGTCCGCGTTCCAGGGTCCTCCCTGCACGTCGCTTTCGGCCAGATAGGATACCTCATCCCTTGGGAACCATACCGGCAGATCATAAGCCGCGCAGATCGACGGTACATCCCCGTAATGGTCCAGATGACCATGCGTCACGAGCACCGCCTCCGGGATAAAGCCTTGTTTCTCGAGAAAAGGCAATACCTGCCCGTCCGCGTCGCCCGGATCGATCAGTACTTTTGTTCCGTTCTGTTCGACGAGATAACAGTTGGTCGCGTATGCCCCGACCTCAACTCTGCGGATAATCATTTTAGAAAGCCTTTCCGCTGTCGATCAGCAGCGTTACCGGTCCGTCGTTGACCTGCGTAATCTGCATATCCGTCTGAAATACGCCGAACGCGCAGTGCCCGGCCTGTCCGGTTTTCTGTTCCGTGGAGATTATCGCCATCTGCTGAAATCTGCCGAACATCTCTCTTGCGGCATCCGCAGGCGCTCCAAAAGAATAGCTGGGTCTTCGTCCCGTCCGGCAGTCTCCGTATAACGTGAAATTGGGAATCCAGAGGATATCTCCACCGATATCGCATACCGACAGGTTCATTTTGCCGGCTTCATCCTCAAAAATCCGAAGTCCGAGGATCTTGTCCAGCATGTACTGATACTCCTTCTCCGTGTCCTCCGGGCCGAATCCGATATAAACAGCAAGTCCCTTTCCGATACTCGAAAAAGGGACTCCGTCTGAAGTCAGGGACGCTTTTGTAACTCTCTGTACTACTGCTCTCATGCAGGCCTCCCGTTGTTTTTATTTGGATGTACGGATTACGTCTCTTACGCCGCGGATCTGCATGAGACGGTTGGAAAGCGCCTCCAGCTGCTCTTTGGAAGAAATCTCCAGCGTAATATTGAACGTATCGAGCATATGGTCTTTGCTGACTCTTCCGTCCAGATACTGGATCGAAAGGCCGGCATCATTGATCGCCTGGTTGATCTCGACCAGCACACCGTTGCGTTCCTCGGTGATAACCTGGACCGAGCTCTGGAACTTCATGCCTTCCGCCGTATTGACCTCCCAATCGGCTTCGATCAGACGCATGCGTTCCTCCGCGGGAAGACACATCATATTGATGCAGTCATTGCGATGGATGGTAACACCACGGCCGCGCGTAATGAATCCGACGATCTCATCGCCCGGTACCGGGTTGCAGCATCTTGCGAAACGAACGGCAAGATCGTGCAGACCTTTGACGATGATCGCTCCGCTGTTCCTGCGTCTGGTCGCCTGTACGGAAGGATTCTCTGCCGCTTTTTCCGAAACGAGATGCAGAATGTCGTCATTCGTCATGCTGCCCAGATGCTCTTTACGATACTCCTCATACAGACGGTTGACGATCTGTCCCTCTTTGACGCCGCCGTGTCCGATGGCCGCGGTAATATTGTCCCAGTCCTGGAAGCCGTACTTCTTCAGAACGATATCCATCCATTCGGGCTTCAGCAGTTCTGAAAGCGCCGGCAGGCCATGGCTCTTGCAGTATTTCTCCATCAGCTCGCGTCCGCGGGCGATATTCTCCTGCTTGGATTCCTTCTTGAACCACTGATTGATCTTATTGCGGGCCTGTGTCGTCTTGACCACGTTGAGCCAGTCCTGACTGGGGCCTTTGCTGTTCTGCGAAGTGATAATCTCGACCTGCTCGCCGTTGCGCAGCTGATAGTCGAGCGTCACAAGACGTCCGTCCACACGGGCTCCGACCATCTTATTGCCGACAGCGCTATGGATCTGATACGCAAAATCGATCGGTGTAGAGCCGGCCGGCAGCTCGATGACATCGCCCTTCGGCGAGAATACGAATACGGAATCCTGAAAAGCGTCCAGATCCTGCTTGATCGTACTGACAAATTCTTTATTATCCTGCAGATTGTTCTGCCACTCCAGGATCTTCTGGAGCCAGACCATCTTTTCTTCTTCCGCGCGCTTGCTGATATTGCCGTTCGCGTCTTCTTTATATTTCCAATGCGCGGCGATACCGTACTGCGCTACACGGTGCATCTCCCAGGTACGGATCTGCACCTCAAAAGGCTCGCCGGTCGGTCCGATCAGGGTCGTATGCAGACTCTGATACATGTTGGACTTGGGCATCGCGATATAGTCCTTAAAACGTCCGGGGACAGGTGTATACAGATCATGGATGATACCGAGCGCGCCATAGCAGTCCTTCACGGAATCCACGATCGCGCGCACCGCGAACAGATCATAGATCTGATCCAGGGTCTTGCCCTTGTTGACCATCTTCTTGTAGATGCTGAAGAAATGCTTGGGACGGCCTTCTACCACCGCCTCAATGCCACCCTCATGGAGCTTCTGCTTCAGATAGGCACAGATGCCGGAGATAATCTCCTCGCGGTCCTCTCTCTTGCGGTTAATCTGGCGCGTCAGCGAATCATAGGCTTCCGGATCCAGATACTTCAGCGAAAGATCCTCCAGACCGATCTTGATCTTGGAAATACCGAGGCGGTTCGCGATCGGCGCGTAGATATCAAGCGTCTCCCGAGCCTTTTCCAGCTGTTTTTCCTTGCTCTTGTATTCCAAGGTCTGCAGATTGTGCAGACGGTCCGCCAGCTTGATGACGATGACACGGATATCCTTAGCCATCGCCATGAACATCTTACGGTAATTCTCCGCCTGGATATCCTCTTTGTCCGTGGACGTATAGGTCAGCGTCTTCAGCTTGGTAACGCCCTCGACAAGCCTGGTAACATCCTCTCCGAACTGGCTGCGGATCTCATCTGACGTAACCTTTGTATCCTCCAGAACGTCGTGCAGCAGACCCGCTTCGATTGTCTCCAGATCCATCTCCAGATCCGCCAGCGTAATCGCGACATGCAGCGGATGAATAATATATGGCTCGCCGGACTGACGCAGCTGGCCGCTGTGCGCATCATTCGCGACCGTATAGGCCAGTTTGACTTTGTCCAGATTGGACGTCGGATGATACTCGCGGATCTTGTCCATCATCGTACGATACAGTTTCTCTGTCTCTTCTGTCTCGAATCTCAGATCCTCTTCCATAGAGCCGCACCCCTTTCTTAACTGTAAAAACAAAAACCATCCATTTTCCGATGGATGGTTCTATTATAAAGGTTTTTTCTCCGGATTTCAACACTTCGGAATAAACTGTTCAAAAATCGCTGTGCATCCGTCCTGTTTGACCGCCTGATACTGTGTCTCGTCCGTAACGGTCCAGTCGAGCTCCCATACATGGAACAGTTTCCGGCAAAGGCGCAGGGTCAGATTCTTTTTCTCCGGGAAGTGATACGCGATAAAATCCGGTCTTGTCCAGAAATTGGTCAACAGATTCCGCAGAGAAAAATCCACAACAGCCGGCTGGCTGAATTCGTTATTCTTATGCAGATACATCAGCAGCTGTCCGCGCACGATCTCCGGATGATTGCGCCGCAGAAGGGCTACAACGCGGGGGTCAAAGCATTCGATGCAGTACGGTCCCTTGTACTCCGCAAGAGCCGTGCAGACTTTCTCCGTCAGCTCTTCCATATTGTAGCGGAGCGGTTTGATCTCGATAAGCAGCGGCACCTTGCCGTCCACACAATCCAGAACTTCCCGGAATGTCGGAATCGGTTCGTCGGTATCCGCAAGCTTAAGGCCGCGCAGCTCTGCCAAAGTCATTTCCTCAACCTTGCCCACATAGCCCGTCATCCGCACGGTATCGTGATCATGGATGACAACAAACTCTCCGTCCTTTGTGAGATGCACGTCCAGCTCCATGCCGAATCCCTGCTCCGCCGCTCTTCTGAAGGCCGCGAGGGAATTCTCCGGAATGCCTGCCTTCGCGTCGTGCAGGCCTCTGTGAGCATAATCGACAGCCGAAAGCACAGCGATCTCTTCCTGATGCTCTCTGCCGGGGCGCAAAAACCACGACACCAGGGTCGAGGTAAACGCCGCGGCGGCTGCCGCCTTACGGAAAAAATGCCGTTCTTTCATAGCGATTGCGTATTATTCGCCCTCGTACTGGATCAGTGTACGAACAGGATAATCCTTAAGCTTGTCTCTTCCGCCGAGATCTACAAGCTCTACCAGGAAAGCGAATCCGACGACTTTGGCGCCGGCCTGCTCTACCAGCTTGGCGATAGCTTCCGCTGTACCGCCGGTCGCAAGCAGATCATCGGTAACCAGAACTCTCTGTCCCGGCTGAAGCGCGTCCTTATGCAGCTCCAGTGTAGAAGTGCCGTATTCCAGATCATACTCCTGAGAATAGACAGCCGCCGGAAGCTTGCCCGGTTTTCTGACCGGTACAAAACCCTTATGCTCTTCAACGGCAATCGGTACTCCGAAGATAAAGCCGCGGGATTCCGGTCCGACAATTACATCATACTCCAGGTCCTTTACCGCTTCTCTTAACTGGCGGATCGATTCGGAAAGACCGTCCGGATCCTTCAGAATTGTCGTGATATCGCGGAACATGATCCCTTCCTTCGGGAAATCGGGAATTGTACGTACCAGTTTAGCAAGATTCATGATAATAACCTCTCTTTCGCACCGTTTAATTATATTAAGTATAGCACAATAAAGCTCAGATTACAACGGAGGGACGCAGATGCGACACATTGATCTGCAGGTGCTTCCTCCCGCGGAAAACATTCCATCCGACATGATAGCAGATGTCCATGGGGATCGGCTTCTCCAGCGTACCGTCCAGATACAGGCGCTCCCAGACCTCTTCGGAGGCCGACTCCGCGATACATTCATGCAAAGCTTCGATGCGGAATGTTACGGTCTCGTAGATCTCTCCGTCCTTGCTGAAGAACAGATTCGCGGCTTTCTTCCGGTTGCCCATCCACCGGACCCGCTCGAGCAGCAGGCCTTTATCCGCGAACATCGGATCCGCGTTGCCGGTCCCAAAAGGCTCAAGCTCCGCGATAACGTCCGCTGTATGCGCGTTCGCGTATCGGAGCGGCATCGCCATATCGATCATGACGACAGGCTTCAGATCTTCCTCTGTCAGATGAGCGTTCGCGTTCAGTCTGTCCCGCAGCTCTCCGATTCTGGATTCATCCATGGAAAGTCCCGCAGCCATCGGATGCCCGCCAAAACGGCTGAAGCAGTCCTGCACCGCGTTCATCTCCGCGAACATATTATATGCCGGAATGGACCGGCCGGAGCCTTTCACTGCATCAGCGGTTCCCGTCAGTACAAACGTCGGCCTGTAATACTTCTCTTTGATTTTACCGGCAACAAGCCCGGCAAGGCTCTCATGCAGTTCCGGCAGATAGATAACCTGTACGGTCTGTTCTTTCTGCTTCTCACAAAGAGCAGCTGCCTGCTCCATCCCTTCATCGGTCAGAAGCTGTCTCTGCCTGTTCAGCTCAAACAGCTTCTTGGCGGCAGTCTCTGCCTGTACCGGATTCTGGGAAAGCATAACCGATATGAAATTCTGCTGACTGTCGAGTCTGCCGCCGGAATTGATCATCGGCCCGATAATAAAGCCAAACGCGTAAACGTCCAGCTTCTCACAGCTTCCCTGCCGCATCAAGGCCTGAATCGAGGCCGGCGGATGCGCGTTCCATCGGCGCAGTCCCTGATAGACGATCTTGCGGTTCTCCCCGATAAGCTCCATTACATCGCAGACTGTGCCAAGCGCGGCGTATCCGATCCAGTCCGGATCCTCCGGCATGCCAAACGACTGCATCAAGGCCCGTGCAGTCTGATAGGCAACGCCTGCTCCGCAGAGATTCTCGAATCCATAGGGATCCGTCTTCTGATGCGGATTGACGACAACATCCGCGTCCGGGAGCTTTTCCATACCGTCCTCTTCCGCGATGGAATGATGATCCGTAATAATCAACGGAATCCCGAGACGCCGCGCCGTATCCGCGGCTTCAAATTCCCGGATGCCGTTATCACATGTAATGATCAGACCATCCCCATGTTCCACGCAGTCCTCGACCATATACGGCCGCATCCCGTAACCGTCCTCTACACGGTCGGGAATCCGGACCCGCACGGATGCGCCTGCCTTTGTAATCGCCTGATACAGGATCGTTGAGGAAGTCATCCCGTCTACGTCATAATCTCCGATGACGGTAATGGCTCGTCCCTTTGCAATCGTATCACGGATCAGTGCGATCGCCTCCGGCATTCCTTTCATCGTCATGGGATCACGCAGAGGCCCTTCCCGATCGATATAATCGGATGCGCTGGCGGTATCCGTCCGGTTCGCGATCACTTTCGCGAGAATCGGATCCAGATGGTATTTTTCCTGTATTTCTTTATAACTGCTGTTGCAGATTCTCCAGTTTTCTTTCAAGATTTCTTAACGGTTGTTTTTCTTACTTTACGTCCGCCCTTCATCAGTACCCAGACCGGACCCGCGATGACAAGCGAGGAATAAGTTCCGGCGATAAATCCGGCCAGCAGTGGGAACGCGAACCAGCGAATGCTGTCGACGCCAAGAATGAAAAGCATCATGACCATCAGAATTGTGGTGATAGACGTGGACAGAGAACGTCCCATCGTCTGCTTGATACTGTCATTGACAAGCTGGGCTGTCTGATCGGCCCTGTAGAAATGCTGATTCTCGCGGACACGGTCGAATACTACGATCGTGTTGTTGATCGAATAACCGACGATCGTCAGAATCGCGGCGATGAAGTTAGAATTAACCGGAACGCGGAAGATCGCATATACCGCGATTACGATAATCACGTCATGCAGCAGCGCGATAATGGAGCTCAGGCCGAATCTCCAGTCATGGAAACGGATCGTGATATAGATCAGCATCAACAGACCGGCGACAAGTGTGGAAATAACGGATGAGGACTTCATCTCTCCACTGATCATCGGGCTGATGGAAGACTGCGACACAAGATTGCTGCCCTCCGGATCCAGACCGAATTCCGCAGCGATCTTATCGTAAAGTTCTCCCATCTGGGTCGTATCCGTCTGTTTGACTTTGATCTGAACGTAATTCTCCTGACCTGCGCCGCTGACGGACTGCACCATCGGATTGGTGTCTCCGGTGACGTCTTTCACGATCTGGGTCAGTTTATCATTGTCATATTCCTTCTCCATATTGACCTGCATCATGGATCCGCCTCTGAAGTCGATGTCCAGATTCATTCCCTTGAACAGGATAAAACCAAGTCCGATCACGGCGATGCAGGCAGGAATAATGAGCCACAGTTTTGTCTTCTCGATGATATGAACTTCTTTGATCTTCTTGAAGAAATCAGCGGATCTGTACAGACCGGGTTTCTCCGGAAGGACCGACGTAATGTTCTTGAGGATCAGATTTGAAAGAACCAGCGCTGTGAACATGGAAAGCAGAATACCAAGAGCCAGTGTCAGCGCAAAGCCCTTAACCGTACCGGTTCCCAGGAACCACAGAACACCTGCGGCGATCAGGGTCGTCACGTTGCCGTCGATGATCGCGGACAGCGATTTACGATAACCGGAAGCAACAGCCGCCTGAATAAGGCGTCCAGCGGAAAGCTCCTCATTGACACGCGAATAGATAACGACATTCGCGTCAACCGCCATACCGATGGAAAGCAGGATACCGGCAATTCCCGGCAGCGTCAGTGTGACGTTGAAAAGATTGAGCAGCAGGATTTCCGCCGAGATATAGAAAACCAGAGAGAGGCTCGCGACAACACCGGGCACCCTGTAGATGATGATCATGAAAACAAGCACCAGAATAAAGCCGATCAAGCCCGCTTTAAGGCTGGTGGAAAGCGCGTCGCGTCCCAATGTCGCGCCAACGCTGTTATGCTCGATATCTTCAAGCTCGACAGGCAGCGCACCGCCGCGGATATCGGAAGCAAGCTGTTTTGCTTCATCCACGCCGGACATACCGGTAATGATCGCGACACCGTCGCTGATCGTCGCGTTTACGGTCGGAATGCTGACGATTGTCTGATCCAGACGGATCGCGATCTGTCTGTTCAGATAACGGGTGGTGGCGTCCGTAAACTTATCCTTGCCGGAGGAAGTCAGCGTAAGACGTACATAATCCTCCGCGATACCGGTCGAAGTCGTCTGTCCGTGCTGTGCGGTAGCGTCTGCTACGTCATCGCCGACCAGAACGATTTCGGCAAGTCCCTGGTCGATCGCACTCTGCAGGATCTCAGACGCGGCGTCCGGGAACATGTAGTAAGCGGTTCCGGGATTGCTGAGATACTGTACGACCATATCCTTGACCGTAGCCTCGCTGTAGGTGGAATCTCCGGTCTCCTCCAGGTCGCTCATGACTTCTTCTGTCAGCGAATCAACATATCCATCCGTCAAGCCTGCGGAAACCAGCTGGCTCCAATCCAGGCCGACAAATGTCAGCATGGCGGTCTTACCGATCTGCTTAACAGCTTCATTCGCGTCGGATACGCCGGGGATCTCTACACGGATCCGGTTCGTACCGTCCTGATAGCTTGTCGCTTCTGTATAGCCAAGAGAAGACAGACGATTGTTGATGATCGCGCGAGCGCCGTCCATCTGATTCTGCGTCGGATTGGCCTCCTTGGCCTGATAGGTAATGCTGACACCGCCGGCCAGATCCAGTCCCAGATGGATGTTCTTCATGCCGACTCTGGCACTGTCAAGCCCGATAAAAGCAAACAGCGACGTACATACGATGACCGCTGTTACAAGCAACAGGATCAGTACATTTTTAATACTCTTCATTTCCAGTTTCTTCCTCCGGATCGATGATGAATTCTCTCTTGTATTGCAAAAACACGTTACAGATTATACTCTTTTACTGTGGAGCCTGTCAAGAAGCGCTTCCGCGTACGCGTCGGGAATCAGCTGTCCGTCCATTCCGACTCCCAACGGGACATCCGGCTTATTGGCACCGTGATAGTCACTGCCGCCGGTCTTCAGAAGGCCAAGCGCGTCCGCCTTGGCGGCAAGCTTCAGATGATCTTTGTAAGTGCATTCCGAATGGATGACTTCCATGCCCTCAAGCCCATGCGCGATCAGAAGCGCAAGCAGTGTATTCAGCTCCTCATCCGTCAGATCATACTCCATCGGATGCGCCAGAACCGGCACAAAGCCAAAGCGCACCAGGCTGTCCACGCCTTCTTCCACGGAAAGCGTCTCTCGCTGTATATAGCCGGGACGGCCATTGCCGACCAGCCTTTCAAAAGCATCTGAGATCGACTCCGCATAGCCGTTTTCGACAAGCTCCTGTGCAATGTGAACGCGGGAAGCGGATTTACCGGCGGCACGAGCCGCTACGGCATCCTCTGTGATCGAATACCCCAGCTCCTGCAGCCTGCGGATCATCCGTGTGTTACGGATCTTACGGCTGTCCCGCAGCGGCGCAAGAAAAGCGTCAAACTCTCGCGAAGCTCTGCCGTATCCCAGAACATGAATCTCTTTCTTCCCATACACACAGGAAAGCTCTACGCCTTCTACCGTGCACATATCATAATCGTGCCCTGCCTGCCGAAACGCTTCCGCGCCTCCCATTGTATCATGGTCGGTCAGCGCGATTACTGTAAGTCCCAGATCCTTGGACATCCCGACAAGCTCCCGCGGCGTCCTGGTGCCGTCGGAATTTACCGAATGCATATGCAGATCAACAGCCATACAAAAGCCTTTCCGCCAGTGCGGCAAGCTCCGCTGAATCTTTGCTGTTGAGGATCTCTACCTTCCCCTGATGAGCCGATTCACGCAGAATACGATTCTCTTCCAGCTTCCTTCTGAGCTCCCTTGCGGTCCCTTCGCTGCCATCGTAAATCTGTACGGACCCTCCCGCGGCTTTGCGGATCGCGTCCGCGAGGAAGGGATAATGCGTACATCCAAGGACGATCGAATCGGCCGGAAGATACGGATTCAGCAGATCGGCAAGAAAACCGTCAAGCTCCTGCCCTTCCAGAATCCCCCGCTCCACATACTCCATCAATCCCTGACTGGGGACCTTGACGATCGTAGCTTCACGACCGTACCGGTCCATCAGCTCCGCGAATTTATGCTCCTGCAGGGTCATCGGCGTCGCCATAACCAGAACTCTACCGCCCTCCGAATGCAGAACGGCCGGTTTAAGCGCCGGCTCAACACCGATCACGGGCATATCGCTGTATTGTTCTCTTAAGCGGCTGATGCAGACGCTCGTTGCCGTATTGCATGCGACGACAAGCGCCTTGATCCCGCGTTCCATAAGATAGGAAACGTTTGCGAAAGTGTACCGCTGCACATCCTCCGGTGTCTTGGTCCCGTACGGCGCGTGCAGCGAATCACCGCGATACAGGAAATCCTCTCCCGGCATCAGACGGATCATTTCTTTCAGAACGCTTAAGCCGCCCAGCCCGGAATCGACAATCCCGACAGGCGCATCGGAATTCTGCGAGAAGGCTGCATCCTGAAAATTAAACAGTTTATGCTCTAACAGCTTTGCCGCTGCTTCTAACCCTTCCTGATCCTCCGGAAGAAAACGCGCCGGCAGGAAGCTGTCCAGATCCAGAACTCCCATCACACGGCCGTTAGAGTCATGCAGCGGGATCACGATCTCGGATCGGGACGCGGCATCACAGGCTATATGCCCGGGAAAAGCATGAACATCCTCTACCCGGATCGTCTGATCCTCCTGCCAAGCCGTACCACAGACGCCCTTGCCTTTACCGATCATCGTACAGGCCGGTTTGCCCTGAAAAGGTCCGAGAGCAAGCTCTCCGCCGCGGACCAGGTAGAATCCGGCCCAGTTCAGCGACGACAGATTCTGCCAAATCAATGCAGAAGCATTCGACAGACCTGTCTGTACCGGCTCCGTCACGTCGATCAACGCGTCGAGGGCTGATAATAACTCTTTATAGTTATCCGGCAATGCATTCATCCTTTCTGTCATAAAAAAACGGTGCTGCAATAACGCGGCACCGCGTGAGATAAGCGCGAGACGGGATTCGGACCCGCGACCCTCGCCTTGGCAAGGCGATGCTCTACCCCTGAGCCACTCGCGCACAGTAGCGGAGGACAGATTTGAACTGCCGACACCGCGGGTATGAACCGCGTGCTCTCGCCAGCTGAGCTACTCCGCCAAACAACCGTATCTGTTCTCTGGATCACTCCGCTAGGAGAACAGCGACTAAGAAGGGGCTCGAACCCTCGACCTCCGGCGTGACAGGCCGGCGCTCTAACCAGCTGAGCTACTTAGCCATGGGCCCTCAGGGACTCGAACCCGGGACCGACCGGTTATGAGCCGGCTGCTCTGACCAACTGAGCTAAAGGCCCCAAGAATGACCCCCGGGAGAATCGAACTCCCGTTTTCGCCGTGAGAGGGCGACGTCTTAGCCGCTTGACCAGGGGGCCATGTGCAGACGTAACCGGGCCCGTCTGCGAATGCAATAACGATTATACTCTACAAAAGCATTTCTGTCAAGACTGTTTTTAGAAAAATTTGAACGAAATCAGAATTTGTACAGAAGCTGCTTCCGTATCCGGTCAAATGAGTCCTGTCAGGTACGTCCTGACAGCTGTATTCTGTCAGCTGTTCTCTTCCGCCTGCTGCTCCTGCTCTTTTTTAGCCTGCGCTTTATGATCGATTGCGGAGACGGCATAGATGGCAAGAGCGATCGCGCCAAGCACGAAGAAGATCCCCAGCATCCCGGTTCCCATAATATTCAACGAATCCGTAAAAGTCGAAAGTAAAAACATTCTGTCTGCTCCTTTCTGTTATCCGTTCTTCTGCACAATCAATGCATGAAGAACTGCAGAATCATACCGCCGGCAACGACGGAAGCGATCTGTCCGGAGACATTCGCGCTGACGGCTTCCATCAGAAGATGATTGGTCTTATCCTCTGCTACCGCGAGCTTCTCTACAACACGCGCTGACATCGGGAACGCGGATATGCCGGCAGCTCCGATCATCGGATTGATCTTCTTACGGCTGAAGAGATTCAGCAGCTTCGCGAACATTACGCCGCCAATCGTATCGAATACAAACGCCGCGAGGCCGATCAGCATGATCAGGAGCGTCTGCCAGGTTACAAACTGAGCCGCTTTCATATTGAACGCGACGGTAAGTCCGAGAAGCAATGTGATGATATTCGTGAACTCGTGCTGCGCGGTCTCGGACAGATTGTCCAGGACCTTGCACTCTCTGAGCAGATTGCCGAACATCAGCGACCCTACCAGACCGATCGACATCGGCGCGACAAATCCCGCGATCAGCGTAACAATGATCGGGAAAAGGATTCTTGTCGTCCTGCTCACCGGCTTGGATGCTACATGCTCCATATGGATCGCCCGTTCCTTCTTCGTCGTGATCATCTTGATGACGGCGGGCTGAATGATCGGAACCAACGCCATGTACGAATAGGCGACGACCGCGATCGGGCCCATGTAATTGGAACCCAGAACCTGTGAAACCAGGATGGAGGTCGGACCGTCCGCTGCGCCGATGATTCCGATAGACGCCGCGTCCTTGAGGTCAAAACCGAGAAGCGTCGCGACAGAAAGCGCCGCGAAGATACCGAACTGCGCAGCCGCGCCGAACAGGAACATCTTCGGATTCTCGATCAGCGGTCCGAAATCGATCATCGCTCCGATTCCAATGAACAGCAGGATCGGCATGGCTTCCGCCGCTCCGATTCCTACATTATAAAGCCATTCGATAATACCGCCTGCTTCGATATTGCCGGCCATCATCTGATTCAGGACACCGGAATTCGGCAGATTGACAAGGATCGCTCCGAAGCCCATCGGCAGAAGCAGCGCCGGTTCCAACTGTTTCTTAATCGCAAGCCAGATCAGTAGTCCGCCGACACAATACATTACGATCTGCTGCCAGGTTACGGACAAGAAACCTTCTAATAAAATTTGCATGATACCCTCCACTATGATTGGTTTCGCGATACACGGTCAAAAAAGACCTGTATCGCTCGATACGATACAGGTCTTGTCTTTTCATGTTAAACCAGAAGCGGAACTCCGCGACGGTTGTTGATTTAACAGCATCTGGATGCTGACTACTCCCCTGAAATCATCTTATTATAGTCTCTAAAGCAGGAAAAAGTCAACTCTTTTTTTGCTTCAGAGTCCAGGTTTTTACAGATCGTTTACAGATGCTTCTGCAGGATGGACGCAAGCGGACCGCGCAGCCGATAGTACAGGAACTCCGCGAGCAGGATCTTGATCGCGTCGCCCGGCAGGAACGGCAGTACGCAATACCGCAGACTGTAACCGACCGTATTGCCCGTTAGAACCATGAACCAGATCGTGCCGAACAGATAGCAGACCAGTACGGACACGCACATCGCAAGGAAAAGCAGAACCTTTTTCTGCCCGAAATACTTCACCGCAACTCCGTCAAGCACAGCGGTGAACAGGTATCCGATCGCGTATCCTCCCGTCATGCCGAAAAGAACCCCGACTCCGCCCTTAAAGCCGGCCATGACAGGGACTCCGACTGCCGCGAGCAGCAGGTAAATCAGGATACTTAAGCCTCCGTACACCGGTCCGAGCAGCAGGCCGGACAGATGAACCGCGAAAAGCGCAAGGTTGATCGGCACAAACGGCAGATCGATTTTAAGCTGCGAGCACACGGCGACAAGCGCTGTAAACAGCGCCGTCAGGATCAGGTAAATCGTAACGTTCTTTTTCATTCTTTAATCTCCTCCTGTTTGTAACAACAAGAGCAGTTTATCGCTGTCTCATCAGATCGTCAACTACAAATTCAAAAAGCAGGTTTACATATATTTGTCGCAGATCAGATGGATCAAAAAAGGATGCCTACAAAGGCATCCTTTCTGTAATCATTGATCCGATCCGTCCCTCTCGAGCTCGCCGATATTCCGGACAACAAGCGTTGGCTTGATCTCCGAAACAGCAAGATCTTCCGGTGTCGTTTCTCCGGACATCACGAGAATGGAAGTGACATTATTCTTCGCTCCCAGAGCGATATCCGTATAAAGCCTGTCTCCCACCGCCGCCATGCGGCTTCTCGAAATCCCGGTATGTGCTTCCAGAATCTCCAGAACTTCCTCATGCGGTTTGCCGGTGAAACGCGGCTTTACTCCCGTCGACATCGTGATCAGTGCTGCCATGGCGCCGGAATCCGGCATAAATCCGTATTCCGTAGGACAGTTGATATCCTCATGTGTGCTCAGGAATTCCGCGCCGCTGCGCAGAAAATGGCACGCGCGCTCCAGTTTGTGATAGGTCAGTGTCGTGTCAAATCCCAGCAGCACGATATCTGGAATCTCCGTCTTCCAGTTCGCGGGCAGAGAATCCTCCGGTCCGTCTTCTACAAGCGGAATTCCGGCCTGCCGGAAGCTTGCTTCCAGATCCGGCGTCCCGACCAGATAGACGGTTTGACCAGGCCGGTGCGTCTTCAGAAAATGAATCATCACGTCTCCGGAAGTCACGATATCTTCCCTTGACGCCCGGATCCCCATTCCGTTCAGACGTTTGACATAGGTCTCCGGCGAGCGGGAGGAATTATTGGTAAAGAAAATATACTTCTTCCCGTGCTGCCGGCACCTCTCCAGAAACGGAAGCGTCTCCGGGAACAGATTGTTTCCCAGATAGATCGTCCCGTCCATGTCCAGCACATATAATTCGATATCGTTCATGCGGTTGCGTTCTGTGTAGCTACGATATTATTGCCCTCTCCGTCGATATCCGGGATCAGTACATCCCCGATCTGAACAGGAGGTTTAACCGCGACATGATGGATCTTCTGCATGAATTCCGGAATACGGTTCTTGGAGACCGCGTTGTCGGATTTAACCGGAAGCACATTGCCGTCTGTCAGACCGATCGTCGTCGTAATGACACGGCGGGGATCCGTCACTTCCTGACGGGCATATGCGTCTCCGCGCGGACAGGTGTTGCCCTTCACATCGAGGATCTTTCCGTCCTCCATCGTGACGGTAACATGGCATCCCATCGGGCAGGTTGTACAGATGATTTCTCTCTGTTCCATGTCTTACACCTCCTCCAGCTCGACAGAGATCGTCTTGCCGACATTCTCCGCAAGAATCTTTTCTGTCAGAACTACTGTCTCCATCTCACCGGGTGCTACACGCGGACGGCGTCTGGAAAGCAGAACTGTCCCTTCGTCGTTCTTAACATTGACTTTTACAGCCTTATGCACGTCCGTAACGCGGAAGAAAACGGTTGTCTTCTCCACAGCGCTGATCCGCTGCGGAAGCGTGTAACGCACGCCATTGCCGGGCTTGACCGTGATCTTCGCGGTATCCTCCGCTCCGTCCTTCAGATACTGAGCGGCTCCCTGACCGGCGATATCGGCCTCTTCATTAACGTAATCGACCAGATCATGCACATGCAGGACATTTCCGCAGGCAAAAATACCGGGAATCTCCGTCATTCTGCGCTGATCGACATAGGCTCCGTTCGTCAGGCGGTCCAACGGAACATTCGCCTTCTTGGTCAGCTCGTTCTCCGGAAGCAGTCCAACCGACAGCAGGATCGTATCGCACTCGACTTCCTGCGCTGTCTCCATTTTGGGACGGCGGTTCTCATCGACTTCCGCGATCGTTACGCCCGTAACTCTGTCCTTACCGTGAATATCAACGATGGTATGGGACAGCAGCAGTGGAATATTGTTATCCTGCAGACACTGCACGATATTACGGGTCAATCCGCCCGAATACGGCATCAGCTCCAGAACCATCTTGACCTCAGCGCCTTCCCACGTCATGCGGCGGGCCATGATCAGTCCGATGTCTCCGGAACCCAGGATAACGACCTTTTTACCGGGCATATAGCCCATAATATTGATGTATCTCTGCGCGGTACCGGCTGTGTAGATACCGGCGGGACGCGCGCCGGGCGTATTCAGAGCGCCGCGCGGTCTCTCCCGGCAGCCCATCGCCAGAATCACAGCACCGGCCTGAATCTGGAAAACACCTTCTTCGGAATTCATCGCCGTAACGACTTTATCCTCTGTGATATCCAGAACCATTGTATTCAGGCGGTACGCGATATTGCGCGCATGCAGTTCCTTCTCAAAACGCCACGCGTACTCCGGGCCGGTCAGCTGCTCGTTGAAACGGTGCAGTCCGAATCCGTTATGGATGCACTGCTCCAGGATTCCTCCGAGTCTTACGTCTCTCTCCAGAACCAGAATATCCCGCACTCCGGCGTCATAAGCCGCTACAGCGGCTCCCATTCCGGCAGGGCCTCCACCGATAACGACAAGATCAACCTTCGTCATGGCTTGTCACCTCCCGGGTCTTTCCGTAGTTCAGATAGGACTCTCTGCCGAACTTCGTTACCTGCTCCATCGGAATCTTCCATTCTCTCGCGAGAATCTCCGTTACCATCGGGCCGCAGAAACCGCCCTGGCAGCGTCCCATACCGGCGCGTGTGCGTCTTTTCACGGCGTCAACGTCCCTCGCGGGAGGATTCATATGGATCGCGTCTACGATCTCGCCTTCGCTGATCGTCTCACAGCGGCACACGATATGACCGTACAGCGGATTCTTTTTGATGACTTCGTTTTTCTCTTCCATCGTCATCTCGGAGAATTTGTGAAGAGCTTTACGGCAGGGATTGAATGTCTCATCCGGAATCAGTGCAAGGCCTTCCTCTGCCATCCGTTCTACCAGATACTGCGCGATGGCCGGCGCGCTGGACAGTCCCGGACTCTCCACGCCGCCCGCGTTCCAGAAGCCCTTGCGGGGACTGGTCAGAATATAATCTCCGGTATTGCCGACCGCACGGAGTCCCGCGAACTGCGTGATTACTCCACGTGTATTGATATTCGGAATTACCTTGTGCGCGTTGCTCTCTACCATGGCCAGTCCGTCCGGAGTCGTATTCTTATCGTCGCGGTCTTCCTGATTCACGGCCGTGGGCCCGAGCAGCAGGTTATTGTCGACTGTCGGAGATACAAGGATACCCTTGCCCATCTTGGTCGGCACATTGAAGATCGTGTGCGTGATGTCTCCGACGCAGTCATGATCGAGCAGCATATATTCGCCCTTGCGCGGAGTGATCGTAAAGGAATGATCCCCGACCATCTCCGCGATCTTATCGGAATAAACGCCTGCCGCGTTCACAACAAAACGCGCCTTGACGTCCTCGCCGCTGCCATGGATCACATACCCGTCCTCCACAGCATCGATCGCTTTGACTTCATAGTTGAGCATCAGCCCGACACCGTTATCCATCGCGTTGCCGACGGATGCGATGTTCAGCTCATAAGGGCATACGATCGCGCCGGTCTTCGCGTAAAGCGCGCCGACTGCCGTATCGGACAGGGACGGCTCGAGTGCTTTCAGCTCGTCTTTACCGACGATGGAAAGCTCCTTGACGCCGTTCGCGATGCCGCGGTCGTACAGTTCCTGTACTTTCGGCATGTCCTCTTCACTGTATGCCACAACAAGAGATCCGTTGCGGCGGTATTTCACGCCGAGCTCCTGACAGATCTCTTCCATCTGCTCCGATCCGGCAACGTTCAGTTTTGCCTTGAGCGTTCCGGGTTCGGCGTCGAAGCCGGCGTGGACGATAGCGCTGTTGGCTTTGGTCGTTCCCATGGCGACGTCGTTCTCCTTCTCCAGGATCACAACTTTCAGCTGGTAACGGGAAAGCTCTCTGGCTGTCATCGCACCGATCACACCGGCTCCGATGATTGCAACGTCGAACATTTATAAATACCCCCGGAAATAGTTTATTTCAGAAGACTCTTAGCTGTCTCAACGACGTTCTCGGTGGTATATCCGAATGCCGGGAATACTACCTTGTACGGTCCGCATACGCCGAAAGTATCCATCGTGATGGTCTTGCCGTCCAGGCCGATGTACTTGCCCCATCCAAGAGGAGAAGCAGCCTCAACGCCCAGTCTCTTGCGGCAAGCCTTCGGAAGAACGCTCTCTTTGTAAGCTTCATCCTGCGCGTCGAACAGTTCAAAGGACGGCATGCTGACTACGCGAGCGTCGATGCCTTCCTTCTGCAGCTCGTCATAAGCCTCATAGCAAAGCTTGACTTCGGAACCGGTACCGATCAGCAGTATGTCCGGAACTTCCTTCTTGCTATCACGCAGGATATATCCGCCGCGGCAGGCGTCCTTGCCGGTCTCTGCCAGCTGCGGCAGTCCCTGACGGGTCAGAACGATAGCGGTCGGTCCTTCATGCGTAGCCGCGAAAGCGTAAGCCGCCGCGGTCTCGCCGTAATCCGCGGGACGGATAACCGTCATGCCCGGGATGGAACGAAGCATCGCCAGCTGCTCAACAGGCTCATGGGTCGGTCCGTCTTCGCCGACGCCGATGGAGTCATGTGTCAGAACATACAGAACACGCAGCTTCATCATCGCCGCAAGACGCATGCTGTGCTTCATATAATCAGAGAATACGAAGAAGGTCGCGCAGTACGGGAACAGTCCGCCATGCAGCGCTACACCATTGGTGATCGCGGCCATCGCATGTTCACGTACGCCAAAGTGTACATTCGCGCCGCTCGGATTCTCCGGAGAAAAATACTCGCGGTTCTTCATGATCGTCAGGTTGGACGGAGAAAGGTCCGCGGATCCGCCGAACATGTTCGGGATCTTGGTGCATAGGATATTCAGAGCCATGTTGGAAGTCTGACGGGTCGCAAGATCCTTCTCAGGCTTGGTGAAGAGCTCTTCATCTTCCCACGGATTGTAGCCGTTGCCCTCGAAGTAGTCATTCCACTTCTTGGCCATTTCCGGATACTTCTCGCAGTACTCCGCGAACATCGCGTTCCACTTCTCTTCTGCAGCCGCGCTGCAGTCGATGGCTTTCTTGGTGTTCTCGTAAACTTCTTCCGGAACATAGAAATCCTTGTCAACCGGCCAGCCGAACTTCTCCTTCATGGCCTTGACATTGTCCTCGCCCAGAGGCGCGCCGTGTACAGCCGCTGTGCCCTGCTTGGCATCGCAGCCGTATCCGATGATCGTGTGGTTGATGATCAGTGTCGGGCGCTCGGTATCCTTCTCGGCTTCCTTCAGAGCAGCGTAGATCGCATCTACGTCGTTGCCGTCCGGATTGTCGATGACCTGCCATCCGTAAGCTTCATAACGCTTCGCGACATCCTCTGTGAAAGCGATGTCGGTGCTTCCTTCGATGCTGATTCCATTGGAATCATACAGAACGGTCAGTTTGCCGAGCTTCCATGTCCCCGCAAGAGAGGAAGCCTCACCGGAGATACCTTCCATCAGGCATCCGTCGCCGACGAGCGCATAGGTTCTGTGATCAACAACAGGATATCCCTCTTTGTTGAAAACAGCTGCCAGATGCTTCTCAGCCAGTGCCATACCAACCGCGCTGGAGATACCCTGTCCCAGAGGTCCGGTGGAAATCTCAACGCCCTTGGTGTGACGGTATTCGGGATGTCCCGGGGTCAGAGTATGGAACTGACGGAATCCCTTCAGATCCTCGATGGTCAGTCCATATCCGTACAGATGCAGCAGACTGTAAAGAAGCATGCTGCCGTGGCCGGCGGAAAGAACGAAACGGTCTCTGTCCTTCCATTCAGGGTTATTGGGATTGCACTTCAGTTCATACTGCCACAGCGCGTACGCCGCAGGAGCCGCTCCCAGAGGAAGTCCGGGATGGCCGCTGTTGGCCTTCTGAATTGCTTCTGCGGAAAGAACACGGATCGAATTGATCGTCTTCTCGCCTTCCGCGGTCTTGTTTCCGATTCTGTCAAGTTTGGATGCCAGGTTCGGCACCGCACTCTTCATCTGTTCCATCTTGTTAAATTCCTCCTTAACCTTTTAATCCTCTGGACTGACGGTCCATGTCTTCCACAACAATGTCATAGATCTCACCCATCGAACGCATATACTCCAGGATCTCCCAGGGTCTGTTCGTATGGAAATGCAGCTTGATCAGGTCCTCATCTCCGACGACAAGCAGACAGTCGCCTTCAAAGTGTTCCATGATATAGTCCCGGATATCGTCCTCGTCGAGGTTCTCGCCTTCCAGGAGCAGCTGCGTGTCATAACGGAATTCGATGCTCTGTTCTACCATCTCTTCACCCTTTCTTTGTTTCTGCCTGAAGTCCGGGCAAAGGATGTTCCGACTTCCAGGCAATGATTTCTTCCAGCCTTTGTTTCAGGTATTTTTCCTGTCCCTGTCCGGCCGGTTCGTAATAACGGCGGCCGACAAGCGCATCGGGCAGGCACTGCATGGAGGAAATCTTCTCCTCCGTATCGTGCGCGTAGATATAACCCGCGCCGTAACCCGCGTTCTTCATCAGCTGTGTCGGCGCGTTGCGGATCTGCAGCGGCACCGGCTCGGCCGGCGATGCCGCGATATCCTCTCTTGCGCGCAGACAGGCGACATCCAGAGCGTTGGACTTGGGCGCAAGCGCCATATAGACAACCGCGTGCGCCAGATGCACGTCACACTCCGGGAGCCCCAGAAAATGACAGGCCTGATAACAATTGACCGCGACATTCAGCGCGTTGGAATCCGCCATGCCGACGTCTTCGCTCGCGAAACGTACGATCCTTCTGGCGATGTACAATGGATCCTCACCGCCGTCGATCATCCGGTACATCCAGTAGACCGCGGCGTCCGGATCCGAATTGCGCATGGATTTATGCAGTGCGGAGATCAGATTGTAATGCTCCTCCCCCTTCTTATCATAAAGAAGGGATCTGCGGTTCATGCACTCGGACAGGATATCATCCGTAACCACGATCCGCGCTTCCGCGTCCAGCTGTGTATTCTGCACAGCCATCTCCAGCGTATTCAGCGCTGTTCTGGCATCGCCGTTCGCGAATCTCGCGATCACCCCGAGCTGGTCGTCTGTGATCTGGACGTCCATCTCGCCGTAGCCCTTCGGATCCTGCACTGCGTGCCGCAGCAGCTTCACAAGGTCCTCTTCTCCCAGTTCCTTGAGGATAAAGACCTTGCACCGCGACAGCAGAGCGGAATTGATCTCAAAGGAAGGATTTTCAGTCGTCGCGCCGATCAGGATGATGCTTCCCTTCTCCACATACGGCAGAAAAGCGTCCTGCTGCGCTTTATTGAAGCGATGAATTTCGTCGCAGAAAAGGATCGTCCTGCGGCCTGCCCTGCGGTTGGATTCCGCCTGGCTCATGACCTCTTTGATCTCTTTGATCCCGCTCGTGACAGCCGAAAACTCGACAAAATCCGCTTTCGTCTCGTGTGCGATGATCCGCGCGAGCGTCGTTTTACCGACTCCCGGAGGCCCCCAGAAGATCATCGAAGAAATCCGGTCGTTCCGGATCAGCTGCTCAAGGATCTTGCCCGGGCCGACCAGATGCGTCTGCCCGACATAATCCGCGAGTGTCTCCGGACGCAGGCGGCTCGCAAGCGGAGCACTCAAGGGTCTCGCCGGCTCTGTCTCCGCGTCGCTGAACAGATCCATCTGACTGCCTTGTCTGCTCAATCCAGATACCCCTTCACAGCCATCAGCTCTGCCATCTCGACAGCGCCGCCGGCCGCTCCGCGCAGCGTATTGTGCGCCATTCCGATAAATTTGATATCATACTGCGTATCGGGACGCAGACGTCCGGCCGAGATCGCCATGCCGCCTTCGAGGTCTCTGGCGGTCTTGATCTGCGGCTGATCGTTCTCTTCAAAGTAATGAATGAATTTCTTGGGAGCGGAAGGAAGTCCTGCCTCCTGCGCGATGCTCGTATAGGAATCCCAGATCTTCTTGATCTCTTCGATATCGGGCTTCTTATCAAAGGACGCGAAAACAGCGGCCGTATGGCCGTCCGTTACCGGAACGCGCAGGCATTGTGCCGTGATCAGCGGACGCTCAGCGTTCACGATCACGCCGTCGACCACCTTGCCCCACAGCTTCATGGGCTCCTGTTCGCTCTTCTCTTCCTCTCCGCCGATGTACGGGATCAGGTTGTCGACCATCTCCGGCCAGCGCTCAAATGTCTTGCCGGCACCGGAAATCGCCTGATACGTGCAGACGAGAACCTTGTTCAGTCCGTACAGTTCACGCAGCGGAGAAAGCAACGGTACATAGCACTGCAGCGAGCAGTTGGATTTAACCGCGATAAAGCCTCTCTTGGTTCCGAGTCTCTTCCTCTGCGTCGGGATAACGTCCGCGTGCTCCGGATTAAGCTCAGGAACGATCATCGGTACATCCGGCATCCCGCGGTTCGCGGAATTGTTGGAGATCACGGGGATCTCCGCCTTCGCGTACATCTCCTCGAGAGCCTTAACCTCGGCCTTCGGCAGATTTACCGCGCAGAAAACAAAATCGACCAGCTCTTTCATCTTATCGAGATCGGCTTCCGCATCGTAAACCGGCAGCTTCTTCATGGATTCCGGCATGGGCACATTCAGCGCCCAGCGGCTGCCTACTGCCTCTTCATATGTCTTGCCGGCACTCCTCTCGGACGCGGCAAGCGCTGTAACGTGGAACCACGGATGATTCTCGAGCAGCGTCGCGAAGCGCTGTCCGACCATACCCGTAGCTCCGATGATCCCTACCCTGAAATCTTTCATAACGGTCTCCTTCTTAAAATCAGGCCTTCTCCCAGGTCGTGCCCTCTTTTGTATCTTTCAGGCGGATCCCGGAAGCAGCCAGTTCATTACGGATTGCGTCAGCTTTGGCGTAATCCTTGGCGGCCTTGGCCTGCAGACGTTCCTGAATCTTAGCTTCGACATATGCTGCAAGGTCCGCGTCCACACCGGCCTCTGTGCCTGCTCCGGCCGCGGCTTCTTCCAAAGCCTCAGCCAGCCCGAGCGACAGGACCTTATCGAAATCACGAATACCTTCCGCCTTGGTCGCGTCCGAAACGTTATCCTTGAGCAGCTCATAGAGAATCGTGATGCCAAGAGAAGTATTCAGATCCTCTCCGACCGCGTCGGTGAATTTCTGTCTGTACTCCAGAACCTTGTCCATATCCGCTTCACCCTCGGGCTTCAGCGCTTTGATCCTCTTCAGCAGGCTCTCATAGGTCGTCTTGACGTTATCCAGAACGTCATAGCTGAACTCCAGCGGTTTGCGGTAATGGGACTGCAAGCAGAACATACGATAAACCATCGGATCATATCCTTCCTCCTCCAGAACGGAAACGGTCAGGATATTGCCTTTGGATTTGCTCATTTTGCCGCCGCGCTCATTCAGGTGCTGTACATGGAACCAGTACTTGCACCACTTATGGCCGAAAGCGGCCTCGCTCTGAGCGATCTCATTGGTATGATGCGGGAAGATATTGTCCACACCGCCGCAATGGATGTCGAGATACTCGCCCAGATACTTGCAGGCGATGCAGGAGCACTCGATGTGCCAGCCGGGATATCCGACGCCCCAGGGGCTGTCCCACTTCAGCTGCTGATTCGCGAATTTGGACTTGGTGAACCAGAGCACGAAATCCGCGCGGTTGCGCTTATTGGTATCCTCGTCGACATCATCTCGCACGCCAACCATCAGGTTATCGGCGCTGTGTCCGGTCAGGCAGTAATAATCCCTGACCTTGGAAGTATCGAAATAGATATTTTCGCCGGCCTTATAGGCATAGCCCTTGCCGAGCAGCGTCTCGATCATCTGGATGAACTCGTCCGTGCAGCCTGTCGCGGGCTGTACGATGTCAGGGCGCTTAATGCGGAGCTTCTTGCAGTCCTCAAAGAACGCGTTCGTATAGAACTCCGCGATCTCCATGACCGTTTTGTGCTCACGCTCCGCTCCCTTAACCATCTTGTCCTCGCCGGTATCTCCGTCGCTGGAAAGATGGCCGACGTCCGTGATATTCATGACACGCGTCACGTCATATCCGGCATAGCGAAGATATTTCTCCAGAACATCCTCCATGATGTAGCTGCGGAGGTTTCCGATGTGCGCGTAATGGTACACGGTCGGGCCGCAGGTATACATCTTGACCTGCGGAGGATTGTTCGGAACAAAATCTTCGACAGTTTTGGAAAGCGTATTATAGATCCGCATAATCTTTAGTAATTGACGATCTTGGCAAAATCAGCCTTCAGGCTTGCTCCGCCGACAAGACCTCCGTCGATATTGGGCATAGCGAAAAGCTCAGCCGCGTTTCCTGCATTGACGCTTCCGCCGTACTGGATACGGATCTCATCGGCTACTTCCTCACCGTAAAGCTCTTTGACGCATTCACGGATCGCGCAGCAGACTTCCTCAGCCTGAACGCTGGTCGCGGTTTTGCCGGTGCCGATCGCCCAGATGGGCTCATAAGCGATAACGGTCTTCTTAACGTTCTCGGGCTCGATGTCCTTCAGAGCGATCTTGACCTGCATACGGATCAGATCGATCGTAATGCCCTGCTCGCGCTCGGAGAGCTTCTCGCCAACGCAGATGATCGGGGTCAGATCATGCTCGAAAGCCTTCTTGACCTTCTGGTTGATCAGCTCGTCGGTCTCACCGAAATAACCGCGGCGCTCGGAATGTCCGAGAATAACGTACTCGCAGCCGCTCTCCTTAACCATCGCCGGAGAGATCTCACCGGTGTAGGCACCGCTCTCTTCGCAGTACATGTTCTGCGCGCCGATCTTGATATTGGTTCCCTTAACAGCCTCGGAAGCGATCACCAGATCCACAGCCGGAGGGCAGAAAACAACTTCAACCTTATCCTGTCCGCCTACCAGGGGCTTCAGAGTCTCGATCAGCTCCAGAGCTTCCTTAGGCGTCTTGTTCATCTTCCAGTTACCCGCAACGATTTTCTTACGCATGGTTATAATCCCTTTCTGTTATAAATTCAGGCGGCTGCCTGGTAGTGGAAACCGCCTGAATGTAATGAGCTAATGATCAGTCTTTGTCGTCAACAGCCGCAACACCCGGCAGCTCCTTGCCTTCCAGGAATTCCAGGGAAGCTCCGCCGCCAGTGGAGATGTGGCTCATCTTGTCGCCATAGCCAAGCTGGTTAACAGCAGCCGCGCTGTCGCCGCCGCCGATAATCGTGGTCGCGTCCGTCTCTGCAAGCGCAGCGGCGATCGCCTTGGTTCCCTTGGCGAGAATCGGATTCTCAAAGACGCCCATCGGTCCGTTCCAGACAACCGTCTTCGCGTTCTTGATCGCGTCGCTGAACAGCTCAACGGTCTTGGGTCCGATATCCATACCCATCTTATCGGCCGGGATTCTGGAGGAATCCACAACGTCGATAGCGATCTCCGCGTCGATCGGATCCGGGAAGGAATCAGTAACAACTGTATCAACCGGAAGCAGCAGCTTCTTGCCAAGCTCCGCGGCCTTGTCCATCATGTTGCGGCAGTACTCGATCTTGGTCTCGTCCAGCAGAGACTGTCCGATCTCATAGCCCTTGGCCTTCAGGAAGGTATAAGCCATACCTCCGCCGATGATCAGGGTGTCGCACTTCTCCAGCAGATTGGAGATAACGTTCAGCTTGTCCGCAACCTTAGCTCCACCAAGGATCGCGACGAAGGGACGTACCGGATCGTCAACAGCATTGCCGAGGAAGGCAAGCTCTTTCTCCATCAGATATCCGACAGCCGCGGTATCCACATACTTGGTAACGCCTACAGTCGAGCAATGTGCGCGATGAGCAGCACCAAAAGCGTCATTTACGAAAATGCCGTCGCACAGAGAAGCAAGCTCCTGGCTCAGCGCGTCTTCGTTCTTGGTCTCTTCCTTGCGGAAACGGGTATTCTGCAGCAGCACGACGTCTCCGTCCTTCATAGCAGCGACAGCAGCCTTGGCGTTCTCTCCGACTACGTTATCGTCATCCGCAAATACGACGTCCTGTCCGAGCAGCTCGGAAAGTCTTACCGCAACAGGGGCCAGGCTGAATTTCGCTTCCGGTCCGTTCTTGGGCTTTCCAAGATGAGAACACAGGATTACTCTACCTCCTTCACGGATCAGCTTGCGGATTGTCGGCAGAGCCGCCACAATTCTGTTTTCGTCCGTGATCTTGCCATCCTTCATCGGGACGTTGAAATCACAGCGTACAAGGACCTTTTTCCCTTTGACCTGAATATCGTCAACGGTCTTCTTATTCAGCATCTTTACATTCCCCTTTCGGCTTTTTCTATATTGTTCAGACAGTCTGCTGTCTGTAGCAACCTCTGTAACCGCTGCTGTGCTTAGTAGCCGCAGCGCTCCGCGACGTATCTCGCCAGATCCACGATCCGGTTCGAATACATCCATTCATTATCATACCATCCGACAACCTTAACCATGTTGCCGCCGGTAACCAGTGTGGACAGCGCGTCGATGATGCAGGAACGCGAATCCTGCTTGTAATCGATCGAAACAAGCGGCTCCTCACTGTATCCGAGGATGTGGTCGTCCGCTTCGCTCTTGAACGTGCTGTTGATCTCCTGTACGGTCACGTTGCGCTCAAGCTCCGCGACAAAATCCACCAGACTGACCGTCGGCGTGGGCACCCGGACGGACATGCCGGTAAGCCTGCCCTCCATTGCCGGAATGACTTTTGCCACAGCCTGTGCCGCGCCCGTCGTCGTCGGAATCATGGAAAGCGCTCCCGCTCTTGCTCTGCGCAGATCTTTATGCGGCAGATCGAGGATCTTCTGGTCATTGGTGTACGAATGGACCGTCGTCATCATGCCCTTACGGATCCCGAAATGATCCTGCAGAACCTTAACGATCGGGCTCAGGCAGTTTGTCGTGCAGGACGCGTTATCGATGACATAATCCGTCTCCGGATCAAACATCTGCTGGTTGACGCCCATCACGAAAGACTTCGTACCCTTGGCCGGGCAGGAAATGATGACCCTGCGCGCGCCGGCGTCCAAATGCGCCTTTGCCTTATCCGCAGACGCAAAAAGACCCGTCGACTCAATCACGATATCGATCCCCATTTCCTTCCAGGGAAGGTTCGCGGGATCTCTCTCGGCAAGAATACGGATCGGTCTGCCGTTAACGGCAAGATCCGTCCCGCGGACTTCTACCGCGCCGGAGTACTTGCCAAAACAGGAATCATATTTCAGAAGATGCGCAAGCGTATGGGCATCGGTCAGATCATTGACCGCAACAATATCAAGGCCTTTCTCAAGGCCGATCTTAAAAGCGTTCCTTCCGATCCGTCCAAACCCGTTAATCGCTATTCTGGCCATGTTCTTCCTTTCTGCCATGCGGGCTGCGCACAGCGAACCACATCTTAAAATATTTTATCGTATCTGCAATAAAAAATCAAGTATATAAGAGAAATAATGTTAAACAAATAACAGTCCCGTAATGATCAGAAGCTGCGCTGCCGTATACGTTTCCATCACGCCGCGGTCCTTGCGTCCTCCGAAGACCGAGAACGCCAGTATCGTATCGGATATCATGAAAAACACCGCTCCTGCCGACACCAGGACGGATGACACGAGCGCAACGGATCCCGCCCGCAATGCTGCACCGACATTCATCAGCAGAATGATGCCAAGATATGCGATGACCGGTATCCGCATCGCACTTCCGACATGCGGCATCAGGAAACGGACGACAATCGCGGCATAAATCATGAAACCCGCGATCATCAGCCAGGCGTAAACAGGCGTCATCCCGTGCGCAATCTGCGTCACAAACAGGATTGCATAGAAAACATGTCCCAACAGGAAGCTGATAAGGCCGGACAGGAAGAATCTGTCCCCTTTGCCAAGGAGCAGCACATCCCCTGCCCAGCCGAAAACAAGCGCCAATACTGCAAACGGGAACACCGGCTTCCCGAGCTGGCGGGAAGTCAGCAGATAAAAAGCTGTCAGAACCGGCATCAATAAGGTTTTAACGAAATGGAAGGAGCTGTGTCTTTCCGCCTGACAGCACTCAAATACGGAAAGCGCGCAGTACAGTCCCAATGCCATACCGGATGCGGTAATCATTTTTATATCAGAGTTCGAAGTCCCAGCGGACGACCGGACTTCCCGTCAGCTCTTCGCTGCGGCGGTCTGGCTGGCTTCCTCCGACAGTGACCGTATAGAGACCGGATTCGAGGACTCTTTCACCGTCATTGTCGATCATTTCGAGATCAGCTCTGTCAAGCATAAAGGTAATATTCCTGCTCTCGCCCGACGCAAGGCTGACGCGCTCAAAACGGCGCAGCGAACAGTTCGGCGACGAAAGCACCGGACTCTTGTGGATCGTATAGAGCTGGACGATTTCGTCGGCATCCATCTTGCCTGTATTCTGCACAGACACGGTTACGATTACCTGATCGTCCTTGCGTTCAAAACTGACCGGACTGTAGGCGAAATGGCTGTAGGAAAGGCCGAATCCGAACGGATACAGCGCTTCGTTCTTCATGTAGCGATAGGTCCTGCCCTCCATATGATAATCCGTGAATTCCGGCAGTTCCTCCAGTGTACGGTAGAAGGTCACCGGCAGATGTCCGGACGGGCTGAACTTGCCGAAAAGCAGATCCGCAACCGCCTCTCCTCCGCGAGAGCCCGGATACCAGGCCTGCACGATCGCGGCGCACTTCTCGGTTGCTTTATTCAGATCCATCGCACTTCCGGTCATGCTGATCAGAATGACAGGTTTACCGGCCGCGGCCTCGATAACGGCATCAAAAAGCTTCTCCTGGATCTCCGGATAATGCAGATCCGCCTTATCGCCGGAACCGTCCTGGTGCTCTTCGCCCTCCAGCGTCTCGTCAAGTCCAAGCACGAGAACCGTCACATCCGAGCGTTTCACAAGGCCTGTCGCCTCATAGATATACTGATCCTCGGCAGCCTTATGACGGTCCGTCACTTTGCAGCCTTCCGAATAGACGACCTGAACATCCGTCCCTTCGAGCGCGTCCTGGATGCCTTCCAGAACCGTGGTATAGCGGTCCGCGTCGCCGAAATAATTGCCCATCAGAGCCAGACGGCTGTTGGCGTTCGGTCCGATAACGGCGATCTGGCGCAGGTTCTCCGGATAAAGGGGCAACGCATTGTCCGCGTTTTTCAGCAATACAAGGCTCTTGCGGGCAGCGTCCAGATTGAGAGCTTTATGCTCTTTGGTATTATTAGCCGTCACAGGAATCTGAGCGTACGGTACATGGGACGGATCATCGAACATGCCGAGCTTCATACGTGTGATCAACAGGCGCAGCAGGCTCTTGTCGATATCCTCTTCTGTAATCAGTCCCTCTTCGAGCGCTTCCTTCAGGTAAATGTAAGTCACTCCGCAATTCACGTCACAGCCGGCCTTCAGCGCCAGAGCAGCGGATTCCGGAGCCGTATCGGTCACATGATGATGCGCGTGGAAATCATTGATTGCCCAGCAGTCGGAAACCACATGTCCCGCGAAGCCCCATTTGCCGCGCAGGATCTTGACGAGCAGCTCCTGGCTGCCGCAGCAGGGTTCGCCGTTCGTCCGGTTATAGGCGCCCATGACCGCTTCGACTTTCGCTTCCTTAACGCAAGCCTCAAAGGCCGGAAGATAGGTCTCCATCATGTCCTTGGGCGTTGCCTGTGCGTCGAATTCATGGCGGATCGCTTCCGGTCCGCTGTGTACCGCATAATGCTTGGCACAGGCCGCGGCCTTCAGATACTTCGGATCGTCGCCCTGCAGGCCTTCTACGAAAGCGACTCCCAGGCGGGATGTCAGGTACGGATCCTCTCCGTAGGTCTCCTGTCCCCGTCCCCAACGCGGATCACGGAAGATATTGACGTTCGGTGACCAGAAGGTCAGGCCCTTATAGATCGAATGATCGCCCTCTTCCTGATAGGCTTTGTACTTGGCGCGTCCTTCCGTCGAAATGACGTCCGCCACTTTTTTCAGAAACTTGTCGTCAAATATTGCCGCAAGTCCGATGGCCTGCGGAAACATCGTGGATACGCCCGCTCTTGCGACACCGTGCAGCGCTTCGTTCCACCAGTTATAATCCGGTACGCCGAGTCTCTCAATCGCCTTGGATTCAAATGTCATCTGGCTTAGTTTTTCCTCAAGAGTCATGCGATTCAGCAAATCCAGCGCTCTTGTCTCAAAGGAAAGAGCTTCGTCTTTGTATGCTTCCATTGTACGCCTCCCAAAAAAAATTCCCAAAGGCTTGCCTTTGGGATGTAGTGGGATTAGCTGGGCTCGAACCAGTGACCTCCACGATGTCAACGTGGCACTCTAACCAACTGAGCTATAATCCCGCAGAAACTGACCCTATTATACAGGAATCTTCCCGATTTGTAAAGAGCCAATTTCGTTAATTTTGAAAAAAGACAATGTGCCCGACAAAAAACTTACGGTGCGGAAGGCGTCTCTGTTGATCCGGTTCCTTCGCCTTCGGTTCCTTCGCTTTCTGCTGTCTCATCTGCAGGGCTCTCTTCGACGGACGTGTTATCCTCAGCAGACGCGTTATCTTCTGCAGACGAAGCTCCTTCCGGCTCTTCCGCAGATCCTTGAGATTCCGCTGCGGATGTTTCTTCAGCAGACGATTCCGCCGGTTGTTCCGCTGACGATTCTGTAGATTCTGTCACAGATTCTTCTGTCTGCTGAGACTCGTTCGTTGACTCAGCTTCCGAGCTGCCGGTTCCGCTTGCGGAGCTTTCTTCCATCTCCGAAGAACTCTCAGAGGATTCCGCTTTTGACTCCGTCGAATCTTCCTTGGATTCATTTGATTCTTCCGGCGCAGTACTCTCTTCAGAGCTCTCCGAAGGTGTCTCTGAATTCTCTTTTGACTCTTCTGAGCTCTCGGCAGGCGCGTTGGAACTCTCTTCCGTAGGTTCCGGAGCGGCAGTGACCGTTACCGTGCACTTCGCCGTGATTTCACTGTTATCGTCACTGGTTACGACAATCGTCGTCGTTCCCGCGGCGACACCCGTTACGGTCCCGTTTTCATCGACAGTCGCAACGCTCTCATCCTCAGAAGCGAACAAAACATACTGATTGGATGCGTTCTCCGGCAGGACCTTGACCGTCAGGTCTGCTTTGCTTCCGGCTTCTACGGAAACAGTACCGTCTACTTCAACTCCTGTTACGGGATTGCTTTTGACCGTAACCGATACGGATTTGGAAGTCGAATACCCGTAATAATTTGTCAGCGAATAGGTAATCGTATAGTCTCCCGGGGCCCACAGATTCACATTGCTGCTTATCGAAATATCTCCCGAAATATCATATCCGCAGCCGTCATAGCCCTTGACATCGATATCCGGAACCGAATCTCCGACATTCAGCGTTATGGTCTGCTGATCCTCCGGAATCTCGATCGACGGATGTTTCCACGGATTGCTGTCGCTCGGATCGGTCGGATCCCACATGGTATAATCGGTATAATAGCCTGGCACTCCCAGTTTTGCCGGTGTGCCCCACGGATCCGCTCCGGCGCCGAAATATCCGATCTCGATCATCGTCGGATTATAGGAAGTCCAGTTTCCAACGGTATTATAGTACATCCAGGCAGCGTCTCCCGCGTACAGACGAATGCATCCGTGCGAGCAGGAGGTTCCCTGTTTTCTGAACTCGTCTACGATAACTGTCCCTTCGACATTATCATTGTCCCAGCCATAGGAAGGAACCGTATGGAACAGATAGTCTCCCAAAATCTGAGAAATATACTGTCCCGTCATATTCTCGACCAGCTCCAGATATCTCCACTTTCCGGCCATCTCAAAGGTTCCTATGGGAGTAGCCGGTCCAGGGGAACAAAGCATAGCATTGACAGGAATCGTGTGGCTGCCATCGCTGTCCTTAGCGTAAACCGTTACGACATTGGTGGACAGATTGACGCGGACGAGGTAGTCGCTGGAATACTGCTCACCGGAAGGCTCCGTGGTCTCATGCGAAGAAGCGTCTTCCCTGGATTCCTCCTGCTCCTCTTCCCGGGAAGATTCTTCCGCCTGCTGTGTGGTCGATTCTTCGCCCTCTTCCTCAGAAGATTCTTCTTTCGAATCCTCCGCGGAAGACTCTGCGGTCGAAGAATCGTTCACAGAACTGTCCTGTTTGGAAGAATCGTCCTTTGATGAATCTTCCTTGGATGATTCTGTTTTGGACGATTCTGTCTTGGATGACTCTGTTTTGGATGATTCTGTTTTGGAACTGTCCGCAGCCGAACTGTCGGGTTTAGAAATATCCTCTTTGGATGCTTCCGTAGAATTCTCGACGCTCTTGGATTCCTCAATTGCAGAATCCTGCGACGGCTTACCGCCGATCCTGCCGGTGATCATCGCATATCCGACGCTTCCCGCCGCAAGTATGGCAATCACGCCCAGAATCGTCAGCAAAACGCGGACATTCTTATGGTTGCCGCCTGCTTTTTTACCTGCCATATAGACCTCCTTCCCGGCTTATTCCGAATGATCGGAGAGCCGGCTCATAAAATCCCTGCTGGAAGCGTCGCTGGGCATCCGGAACGCACCGCGCGGAGAAAGTGAGATCTCTGTCACCTTGGGTCCGTCCGGCATGCAGGAACGCTTAAACTGCTGTGAAAAGAATCTTCTGTAGAAGAACTCCAGATAATGACGGATTATCGCGGGATCGTACTGTCCCTCGAACGCTCTGCCCGCCATCCATTCGATCTTATCCGGCGAAAAGCCGTACTTAACACAATAATAGATAAAGAAATCATGCAGCTCGTATGGACCGACCAGATCCTCCGTAATCTGAGCGATCTGACCGCCTTCCGTGGGCGGGAGAAGCTCCGGAGAGACCGGCGTATCCAAAATATCGAGCAAAGTCTTTTCCAGCGCGGTTCCGGGATGCTTCGCCGCCTCCGCCCGGATGATCCTGCGTACGAGCGTCTTCGGTACGGAAGCGTTAACGGAATACATCGCCATATGATCGCCGTTATAGGTTGCCCAGCCGAGAGCGAGCTCCGACAGATCGCCGGTCCCGACCACAAGTCCGGAGCATCCGTTCGCGATATCCATCAGGACCTGCGTCCGCTCTCTTGCCTGTGCGTTCTCAAAGACAACACTGTGATCGGACTCATCATGACCGATTGCCGCGAAGTGCACTCGTACCGATTCCGAGATATCAACCGTGCGAAGCTCCGCTCCCAGGCTCTCCGCAAGGATTTCCGCGTTGGAGCGTGTGCGTTTCGTAGTCCCGAAGCACGGCATTGTTACCGCCAGAATCTTATCGCGTTCCCAGCCGAGAATATCGGCTGCTCTGGCAGCGACCAGCATCGCGCGAGTTGAGTCCGAACCTCCGGATACACCGATAACAGCCCGTTTACTGTGTGTATGGGAAAGTCTGCGGGCAAGGCCTCTTGCCTGTATCTCCAGCAAAGCCGCGATCTTCTGCTCTGATTCAGGAATGAAAGGCTCCGGATCTATCGAACGGATAAGCTCTGTGTCCTGTTCCTGTACTTCAAACGGTACCTCAATATATTCATCCTGCACCGCGTACCACAGCGAATCCGCTGTACGTTCTCTCGTCAATCTGTCGGTGTCAAGCTCACTATAGATCAGCCCATCCTCGAACAGAGCATTCTCCGCCAGCAGCGAACCGCTCTCCGCGATCAGGCTGTGTCCGGCATAGACAAGATCGGTCGACGACTCTCCGCTTCCGGCTCCGGCAAGCACATATCCGCAGTGATAATCCGCGGAACAGCCAAGTACGCGCCGGACCAGCTGATCCGAGGCGCCGGCATATTCACTTCCCGCGTACAGATTCACGATGACAGTCGCTCCCGCGGCTGCCGCGTAAGAAGCCGGCGTATCCACACCCACGAGATCCGTCCCGATCTCTGCTCCGACAGCAAACGTACTGTCGGAAACATCCCGCAGCAGGATATCCGTCCCGAACCAGACCTCATCGCCGTCTATTTCAATCGGAAAAGCCTCTTGCGGCCCCTGCGCGAAATATCTTCTCTCATCCATGTCGCCTGTACTCGTCAGGCTGGTCTTGGGG